>JAADGT010000097.1:1761-3322 GCA_013152215.1 Deltaproteobacteria bacterium | reverse complement strand
GGCGTGGGGGCCACGACCCGCACCTCCCGGTTGCGGACCCGTTGGCCTTCCACCGCCTCCAAGGCCCCCAGCAGCAGCTCCGGCCGCCGGGCCAAGGCCGCCGCCCCCTCCCCCTCCAGGAGCACGGCCCCCTCCGCGTCCCGGGCGAAGCTCAGGGCCCACTCCGCCTCCCGAGCGTCGCGCCGAACCCGCTCGGCCACCTCTTTCAGGCCGACCCCCCACTCCTTCAACAAGCCGGCCGTGAGGTACTGAACGTGATCCGGGCACAGGGCCGCCACCACCACCGGAACGCCCCCGCCCCGCTCCCACACCAAGGCTTCGCCCGGCGTCCTCACCGGGACCTCGCGCAGCACCACCTTCCGGCCGCAGAAGCACCGGAACGGCCGGGCCGGACGAGCCAGCTCCGCCCGCAGGTCGGCCCAGAACTCCTCCCAGGCGTCCGGATCGCTCGCGAACCAGCCGGCCCAGGCGTCCGGGTCCAGGTCGAACCGTCGGCCGGTCTCAGGATGGCGCAGCCGGACCACGTGCCCCTGCCGCCCCACCTCCAGTCCGCCGGCGTGGGCCCGCACCCACGCAACCAGGTCGGCCTGGGCCCCCAGGTCGTCCGCCGCTTCCACCGCGGCCAGGGCTGCGGCAGCGGAAGGCCCCAGGGCCTCCGTTGCCGCTCGGAACCGCCACTCCTCGGGATTCACGGACACGCTCTCCCCCCTTACCGAGGCCCGAAGCCCCTCCTGCCCGGGCTGCACGTCGAGGCCCGCTTCGGCCAGGGCCGTTTTCAGGGCCCGAAGGAACGGAGCGGCAGGGACCCGGACCCACGCCACGTTCCCATCCCCTGCCGGCGCCAAGCGGTCGTTCGGGAGCCACTCGTCCCAGGTGACCTCCGGGACCCAGGGGGCCACGGGATCCCAGGGGTAGGCCCGGACCCAGTCCGGCCCGGGGGCGGCATCTCCCGCGGCCAGCCACCGAACCTGAACCTCCGACGGGCCTCCGGCGAGGGCCGGTCCCTGCGGAACCGGGCGGCCCCCAAGAGCACCTCAGCGTAAGGGTCGTCCGGAAGGACCCGCGCCATGCGCTCGGCCACGGCCACGGCCCCCTCGTATCGGCCGGCCGTGAGCTCCGCCCAGACCCAGTCCCAGTACACGTCCCGCAGGAACGCCTCCCGGTCCTCCACGGCCTCCGCGCCCGGCCCTTCCAGGACCCGGGCCGCCTCCTGGAACCGCCCCAGGTCGTACAGGCACTCGGCCCGCAACCACACGGCCTCGGCCCCCAGCTCCGAGTCCGGACCGATCTCGCCCAGGTACGACAAGGCCTCCTCGAACAGCCCGGCCTCGTGGGCGTCCCAGGCCAGGCTCAGCCAGCCCCGGTCCTGGGACGGCCCCGCCCAGGCCACGGCCGCCAGGAACGCGATCGCCCACAACCACGCCGCCCCGAACGCGGCAGACCGGCAGACCCGGTTCGCAGCCGGCTTTCGGGGCGCCGCATCAAACTGCCCGCCTGCTCGCCTGGCTGTTGACTTCCGCACCGCTCGCCTCCGAACCCTTCAAAAGAACGAGTCATTACA
>JAADGT010000097.1:0-1747 GCA_013152215.1 Deltaproteobacteria bacterium | reverse complement strand
CCGCCTGTCAACGCCGGGGCCGGGCCAGCCGCTCCGGGTCCAGCAGCCGGCGCAGCTCCCCTTCGTTCCCCAGCCCGAGGTCTGCCGCGGCACGGGCCAGGGACACCCCCCGGGCCAGGGCCTCGTGGACCACCCGGGTCGCAGCCTCGTACCCCACCACCTCGGCCAGGGGGGTCACCAGGGCCGGGCTCGCCTCGGCCAGGGCACGGCACCGCTCCCGGTTCGCCTCGATCCCCGCCACGCACCGCCGGGCCAGCAGCCGGCACGCCCCCGCCAGGAGGGAGATCGACTCCAGCAGGTTCCGCGCGATCAGAGGCATCATGAGGTTCAGCTCGAACGCCCCGCCCATGCCCCCCTGGGCCACGGCCAGGTCGTTGCCCAGCACCTGGGCCGCGGCCTGGATCACCGCCTCGGGCACCACCGGGTTCACCTTGCCCGGCATGATGGACGAGCCCGGCTGGAGAGCCGGGAGCCGAATCTCCCCCAACCCGCCTCGAGGGCCCGAGGCCATCCACCGAAGATCGTTCGCGATCTTAGTCAGGGCCACGGCCAGGCCCCGGAGCGCCCCGCTCACGGCCACGCAGGCGTCCCTCGCCGCCTGGGCCTCGAACGGGTCCCGTGCGCGCCGCAGGTCGAGACCGGTCTCCGCCGACAGGAGGCGCAGCACCCGTGGCGCGAACTCGGGGTGGGCGTTCACTCCCGTGCCCACCGCCGTGCCGCCCAGCGGCACCTCGCCCAACCCCTTGGCCGCGGCGCGGATCCGGGCCGCGGCCGACCGGACCTGGCGGGCATACCCTCCGAACTCCTGGCCCAGGGTCACCGGCAGGGCGTCCATGAGGTGGGTGCGGCCCAGCTTCACCACCGTGCGCAGCGCCCGGGCCTTGGCCCGCAGGGCGCGCGCCAGCTCCCCGGCGGCCGGCAGGAGGCTCTGCTCCACCCCGCCGAGGGCTGCCACGTGGATGGCGGTGGGGAACACGTCGTTGGACGACTGGCACCGGTTCACGTGGTCGTTGGGGTGGACCGGCCGGCCGCCCAACCGGGCCGAGGCCCGGCGGGCCAGCACCTCGTTCACGTTCATGTTGGTGGAGGTACCGGAACCGGTCTGGAACGGGCTCAAGGGAAACGCCCCCTCGTCCCGACGGGCCAGGACCTCGTCGGCCGCCTCCACGACGGCCCCGGCCACCTCCGCGGGAACCAGCCCGAGCTCCCGGTTCACCCGGGCCGCGGCCCGCTTGATCCGTACGAGGGCCTCGATCACGGCCCAGGGAACCCGGCTCACCGGGATCCCGTTCTCGAGGGCCCGCTGGGTCTGGGCCCCCCACGGGGCGTCCTGGGGGACCCGAACCTCTCCCATTGTGTCGTGCTCGATCCGGTCCGGCATCGCAATCTCCTGCTGGAAGGCCAAAAGGCTAGAACGCTGGAAAGCTAGGAGGCCAAAAGGCCGAAAAAACCCTGGGCCTTCGGCCCGCTCGGACGCTGGGAGGCCGGAAGGCTAGAAGGCTCGAAAACCTCTTTTATCTCCTAGCGTTTCAAGTAGGTATGGGTCACAGCATCACAGGTCGGGGGGCATGGGGTCTGCCGGAGAGCCGGGCGCGGCCCCTCACCTCGCCGCGCAGTGCCTCTAGCGTCCGGACCGCGAAATGGTACCCATTGCACGCACCCGTGATGAAACCAACTCCCGTGTCTTGTGCCTGCGCGGCGAATCTCAACGCTCCGCTTCGCGCCCGGCCGGAGGTAGACCCCATGC
>JAADGT010000258.1 GCA_013152215.1 Deltaproteobacteria bacterium | reverse complement strand
CGGGCCGGGCACTCGGTTGCAGCAGCGCCACCGCCCGGGCGAACGCCAGGTACGGGTTCTCGGTCACCAGTGCGGCCCGCCCCTCCACGGCGTCGGCCGGCGCCACGATCACGGCGGCGGCCCGGGTGGTGGCCAGGAGAGGCCGGTACTTGGGATTCGACAGGAACGAGACCTCGCTCGGCCCGGCCCGGTCGAGCGTGGCCACCCCCGTCACCTCCACCCCCGGGTCGCCCCGCAGCTCGGCCCCCAGCTTCTCCGCCAACTCACCCAGTGTCATGGCGACTCCTGGCAACTTCGGTCATCGTCTACGGTCGTCGGTCGAGCCGGCTCTCGAGCTGCCGCCCGTACTTCGGGCGGCATGGGGTCTGGGGGTCTGCTGGAGAGCCGCACGCGGCTCCTATGCTCGCCGCGCAGGGCCTCCAACGCTTGCACCGTGAAACCGTTCGTCCCCGGCCGGACCGTCATGAAATCGTTATTGCAGCGCCGTGCCTGCGCGGCGAATCTCATGGCTGGCTTCGCGCGCGGCCGGAAGCAGGCCCCATGCCGCCGCCGAAACCGACCGAGAACCCGCCCTCGGTCTACGGTCGTCGGTCGAGGCGGCTCTTGAGCTGCACCCGTCCCTCAGGGGCATGGCCCCTTGGGGGCCCACGTGCGGCGGGCTCAGTCGGCCGGGAGGCCCTCGTCGTAGCGGCGGATCACCTCGTCGGTGATGTCGATCGCCTTGGGCATGAACAACACGCCGCCCTCTTGGCGCTCCAGGATCAGGGTGTACCCTTCGGTCTCCCCCAGTTTCTGGACCACCTTCTGGAGGTCCCGCAGGATCCGGCGGGTCAGCTCCTGGTCCTTGCGCTGGAGCGCCTGCTGGCTCTCCTGGAACTTCGCCTTGAACCCCGCAAGCCGTTCCTTGTACTCCCGCTCCTTCTCGGCCCGGGCCGTCTCCGACAGGACCAGGCCCTGCTTCTCGATCTCTTCGCGCAGGGCCTTGAGGTCGGCCTCCTCCTTCTCCAGCTCGGCCTTCCGGCGGTCCGCCTCGGCCGTGAACTCCGCCTTGTACTTCTTGCCCATGCGTGACTCGTTCAGGCAACGCTGGAGATCCACGACCCCGATCTTCACCGGCTCGGCCGCCCGCGCCGCGGGCGCCAGGAGCCCCGCCAAAAGGATCACCCCCACAGCGATCGCAACCCGTCTCATCTCGTCCTCCTCAACACCCCATGGAAGCGACGGCTCCTTTGAACAAATTCAGTCGTTGGTCCGGGGCCTGCGGCCCGCTGGAAGGCTAGAACGCTAGGACGCTAGGAGGCTTAAAAACATCTCTGATTCCCAAGCGTTCCAAGCAGGACCCCGCCTCTTTGGCGTCACCTCACGGTGTCGGGGGGCACGGGGATCAGGGGTCAGAGGACAGATGTCAGTGGACAGGTCATGGTCCCACGACGCCGCTGTGGCCACAGTGTCTTTGCCGTTCTTCTGGCTCCTGTCCCCTGAATTCTGGCCCCTGAAACCCATGCCCCGCCGCCGGCAATGGCCCCCCGACCCGCAGAAACGCCTACCGGTCCCCTCAGAAGAACCCGCCGATGGTGAACTCCCACTGGGCCTGATCCTCGTCCGGCTTGCGGTCGAGCACGTACCCCCACTCGAGGCGCAGCGGCCCCATGGGGCTGAACCACCGCACCCCCGCGCCGACGCTCTGGCGCAGGCCCGTCTCGAAGAACGCCTCCCCCTCGTCCCATGCATTGCCCGCGTCGTAGAAGACCACCCCCCGCAGCTTGGCCTCCTTGATCAGTGGGAACAGGTACTCCAGGTTCACCAAGATCTGCTTGTCCCCGCCGATCACGTCGCCGGAGGCGGGATCGACCGGCCCGATGCTGCGGAGGTCGAAGCCCCGAAGGCTGTTGATGCCGCCCAGATAGTACCGCTCGTACACCGGGATGTCCCGACCCAGCAGGGAGTGGACGAACCCGGCCCGGGTCCGGACGTGGAACACGTGCTCCCACCACAGGGGTGCATAGTGGGAGGCGTCGACCTCGTACTTGAGGTAGGCCGCGTCTCCCCCCAAGAGCCCCCCCGCCCACTCCACGCTCCATTCGGCCCGGGTCCCCGCGTGGGGCTCCCACAGGTTGTCCACGGTGTCGTAGATCAACAGGCCGGTGAACGACGAGGTCACCGTGGTGCCCAGCTGGTCCTGGATCAGGGTCGAGGCGAACTCGCTCACGTTCTTGACCTCGGCCTCCTCCAGCCGGTAGATGCCCCGGAGCTTCCAGTCCTCGTTGAGGGCCGTGCCCAGCTTCAGGGCCCCCCCCAGGGAGAACTTGTCGTAGTCGGTGTAGCTGCGGATCGACTTGTACACGTCGAACCCGAAGTACCAGTAGGTGTCGAACACCCGGGGGTTGTTGAAGGTGAAGCTGTAGGTCTCACGGGTGGAGCCGAAGTTGGCCTGGAGCGCCAGCTGGTACCCCAACCCCATGAAGTTGCGCTGGCTCACGTTGGCCATGCCGATGATCTTGTCCACCGACGAGTACCCCGCGCCGAAGCTGAACGCGCCGGTGGGCTTCTCCTCCACCTCGATCGTGATGTCCACCAGGTTGGTACCCGGCCGGCGCTGGGTGGACACGTTCACCTTCTCGAAGAACCCGAGCCGCCGGACGTCGCGCTCGCTCTTTCGCAGCGCCGTGGCGTTGTACAGGTCTCCCTCGGCCAGGCGCATCTCCCGACGCAGCACCCGGTCGCGGGTCTTGGTGTTCCCCCGCACCTCGATCCGGCCGATGCGGATCCGGTCTCCCTTGTGGATCTCGAACGTCACGTCCACGGTCCGCCGCTTCCGGTCCACCTGGGTGCGTGGGTTCACGTCGGCGAACGCGTACCCCAGGTCGGCGTACAGGTCCGTCACCTTGTCGTAGGCCCTCCGGAGGTCCTCGCTCCGGAACAGGTCCCCCTCGCGAATGCCGGCAGCCTCGGCCAGCTCCTCCTGGGAGAACTCCAGGTCGCCCGAGAACGAGACGGTTCCGAACGCGTACACCTCGCCCTCCCGCACGGGGATGTCCACCTTGATCCACCTCCGGTCCGCCGTCAGGCTCACCAGGGGATCCAAGACCTCGGCCTCGGCATACCCGTGGTTCAGGTAGTACGCCCGGATCATCTCCCGGTCCCGCTCCAGGTCGGTCTCCTGGAACGTGCCCGCCCCGCTGAGCCACGACCACGGCCCCACCGGGCGCAGGGCGAGGTACTTCTCGAGCTTCTCCTCGTTCGCCTCGTCCACACCGGCCAGGTTCAAGGTCTTCAGCCGGACCTTCTCCCCCTCCTTCACCCGAAACACCAGGTCCACCTGGTTCTTGCCGTCGTCCAACGGCACGATCTCGTGGGTGACCTCGGCCAGGTAGTAGCCCTTCTCCCGGTACAGGGCCCGGATCGCCTCCTCGGCCTCCTGGATCTGGGACTCCAGCAGGATCTCCCGGGGCCGAAGGGATACCTTCTCCTTGAGGTCCTCCGGGTCCAGGTGCTCGGTGCCCTCGGCCCTCCACTCCCGGAGCGCCGGCCTCTCCTGGACCAGAAAGGTCAGGACCCCTTCGTCCCCCAGGTCGGCCACCACGTCCTCGAAATAGCCCAGCCCGTAGATGGCCCGGATGTCCTCGCGCACCTGGCGGGGGTCCAGCGGCTGCCCGACGCGGGTTCCCACCTTTTGCAGGATCAAACCCTCCTCGATCCTCAGGTTGCCCCGCACCCGCACCGCCGTCACCACGTTCGCGGCCCAGGCGCAGGCCACCCACACCAGCGCGGCCGCCACCGCGCCTGCCACCACCCGACCGGCGCGGCTCACGTTCCGTTCCTTTCGTCGGCGGCGATGCGACCGTCCACCAGGGTCACCACCCGGTCCATCCGCCGGGCCAACTCGGGGTTGTGGGTCACCACCACCAAGGCCACGCCCGTGCGGCGGTTCCACTCCAGCAACAGTTCGTGCACGGCCTCTCCCGTCCTGTAGTCCAGGTTTCCCGTCGGTTCGTCGGCCAACAGCACCTGGGGCTCCGTCACCAGGGCCCGTGCGATGGCCACCCGCTGCTGCTCCCCGCCCGACAACTCCCCCGGCCGATGGTGGATGCGATCGGTCAGCCCCATCTGTTCCAACAGCCAGCCGGCCCGGGCCTCGGCCTCCTTGCGGGGAACCCCGCCGATCCGGGCCGGGAAGGCCACGTTCTCCAGGGCCGTGAACTCCGGCAGAAGATGATGGAACTGAAACACGAACCCCACGTTTTGATTCCGAAACCTCGCCAGCTCCGGATCGGGCCGGGCGAACAGGTCCTCGTCCCGGAACCACACCCGCCCGCCGGTGGGCCGATCGAGTCCCCCCAGGATGTGGAGCAGGGTGGACTTGCCCGCGCCCGACGGCCCCACCACCGCTGTGCGCGCCCCGGCCTCCACGGTGAGATCGATGCCCTTCAGAACCCGCAGCTCCCCCCCGGGCTGGGGGTAGGACTTCTCCAGGGACTCCGCCCGTAGGACCGCTGTCACGGTCTCTTCCCGAGGATGCGGGCCACGGTGTCCCGCGCCCGGCCGTCCCGCAGGGCCTCCAGGGCCTGGCGAACCTGGGGATGGCGCCCCATCACCGGCTCCAGGTCCTCGGCCCGCGCCCGGAGCACCTCACCCGGCTCTTCAGCCGTCACCGTGGCCGTGCGGGGGGTGTGGCTCACCAAGGCCACCTCCCCGAACAGGTCGCCGGGGCCCAGGGTGGCCAGAACGACCGACTCCTCCCGTCCGGGCGGCACCGTCCACACCCGAAACCGCCCGCGCTTGACGATATACACCGACCGGTCGGTCTCCCCCTCCCGGACCACGTCGTCCCCCGCGTCGACCCGCACGATCTCGAAGCGTCGGGCCAGCTCCTTTCGTTCCTCCGGGGGCAGCGACCGAAACGCATGGGAGGCCGCCAGCACGCCGTCGAGCACCCGGTCCCGGTAGAACGCATGCAGGGCGTCGGCCACCCCGGGGTACCGCTCGATCAGGGCCTCCACGTCCTCGCGACGGATCTCCAAAAGCTCTGCCGGGGTCACCGCCACCACGTCTGCGTTCCGGGGCTCGTGGCTGAAGAACGCCGCCTCCCCGAAGAACGACCCCTCGCCCAGCTCGGCCAGCACCGTGCCCTGGCGCTCCACGCGTACCACTCCCGAGGTCACGACGAACACCGACTCCCCCGGATCCCCCTGGCGGAACAACGTCTCTCCCATGGACAGCGACCGGGGGATGGTCTTCTGGAGGACCCGCCGGAACGCTTCGGGCTCCAGGTCCGAGAACAAGGGGATCTTGGGCAGGGGCCGCTCCTTCTCCCGCCCCCTCCGGGCCAGCCCCCGCTGGGCGTAGAGCTCGGCCAGCCGCCGTCCCACGTCGTCCGCCTCGGGGTCGCAGCGCTCCAAGATCTTGTACACCGCGATGGCCTGCATGAGGAACCCCCCCCGCGCGTACCGGTCGGCCAGCTCCCGGTACGCCTCGGCCGCCTCCTTCGTGCGCCCCAGCTTTGCCCGCAGGTCCCCCACCCGCCGCAGCACCGCCAGGTTGTCCGGGTCCTTGGCCAGCACGCGCTCGTATGCGGCCAGGGCCGCGGCCCATTGCCCCTTGGTGTACAGGGCGTCGGCGTGGCTCTTGTCATCCTTCTTGCTGCGCCGGAAAAAAAGGGCCATGGGGGCTCGTCACTCGTAGCGCAGGATCTCCACCGGATCCATCCGCGCCGCCTGCCACGACGGGTACAGGGTGGCCAGGAAGCACAGGGCCAAGGCACACCCCGCCACGATGAGGAACACCTCGGGCTCCATCACCACCGGCAGGGTGTCGATGTAGTAGACGTCGCTGGGCAGGCGGATGAACCGGTACCGCTCCAAAAGGGAACACAGTCCCCACCCGCCGATCAACCCCATGGCGGTTCCCAGCCCCCCGATCACCATGCCCTCCGCCACGAAGATTCGCCGGATCGTCCGGGCCGTGGCACCCATGGACTTGAGCACCCCGATCTCCCGGGACTTCTCGAGCACCACCATGATCAGGGTGGCCGCGATGTTGAAGGCGGCCACCACCACGATCAGCGCCAAGATGATGAACATGGCGGTCTTTTCCAGCTTCAAGGCGCTGAACAGGTTCCGGTTCATCTCCATCCAGTCCCGGGCCCAGTACCCGGCTCCCAACACCGCCTCGATGCGCCGGGCCGCCCGGCGGGCGTCGTACAGGTCGGCCACGCGCACCTCGATCCCGCTGACCCCGTCTCCCAGACGCAGGAAGTCTTGGGCCTCGGCCAACGAGGTCACCACGATGCCCGTGTCGTACTCGTACATGCCCGACGCGAAGAGCCCCTTCACCCGGAAGGCCCGGATGCGGGGCACCAGCCCCAAGGGGGTGAGCCCCCCGGCCGGGCTGACCAGCTGCACCGTGTCCCCCACCAGGATCCCCAGGTTCCGGGCGAGCTCCCGGCCCAGGATCACGCCGGGCCCGTCCCGGGTCAGGTCCGAGAGGCTCCCCTCCACCAGGAACCGCCTCAGGTCCGTGGCCTCGCCGGCGGTCTCCGGATCCACGCCCCGAAGCAGGGCCGCGGTCACGTTGCCCCCGTAGACCAGCATCACCTGGCCCGACACGAACGGGGTGGCCGCCACCACCCCTTCCACCGCCCGGACCTTCCGGGTCACCCGGCGGTAGTCCGTGAGCGTGCCCCCCATCGGGTACACCACCACGTGGGCGTTCGTGCCCAGGATCTTGTCCCGCAGATCCCGCTCGAACCCGGTCATGACCGAGAGGACCACGATCAGGGCCGTGACCCCCACCGCCACCCCCCCCACGCTGATCCAGGTGATCAGCGAGATGAACCGCTCCCGTCGGCGGCCCCGCAGGTAGCGCAGCGCCACCCACAGTTCCAGGGGGAGTTCCATCGCTGCTCAGGACTCCGGCCGCATGTGGGGGAACAGGATCACGTCGCGGATCGAGGGGCTGTCGGTGAACAGCATCACCATCCGGTCGATGCCGATCCCCTCGCCCGCGGTCGGGGGCATGCCGTACTCCAGGGCCCGGACGAAGTCCTCGTCGATCCGGTGAGCCTCTTCGTCCCCCTGGGCTCTCTGGGCCGCCTGCTGCCGGAACCGCTCCAGCTGATCGATGGGGTCGTTCAGCTCGCTGAAGGCGTTGGCGATCTCCCGGCGGGCGATGTAGAGCTCGAACCGGTCCACGTACCGGGGGTCCTGCTCGTTCCGGCGGGACAGGGGGGACACCTCCACCGGGTACTGGGTGATGAACGTGGGCTGCACCAGGTGGGGCTCGGCCACCTCCTCGAACACCTCGGCCAGCACCTTGCCGTGGGGCATGCCGTCCACGTCCAGCCCCACCTTCCGGGCGTACGCAGCCAGGGTCTCTGGGTCGTCCACCTCGGCGTCGGTCAGGCCGGCGTGGCGCATCACGGCCTCCCGCACCGTCAGCCGCGGCCAGGGCGGCGTGAGGTCGATCTCCTCCTCCTGGTACACCAGCCGGGTCGATCCGTTGAGAACCTCGGCCACGTGCACGAACAGCTCCTCGGTCAGGCCCATCAGGTCCTCATAGGTGGCGTAAGCCTGGTAGAACTCCACCATGGTGAACTCGGGGTTGTGCTGGTTCGAGAGCCCCTCGTTGCGGAAGTTGCGGTTGATCTCGAACACCCGCTCGAACCCGCCCACCACGAGCCGTTTGAGGTAGAGCTCGGGGGCGACCCGCAGGTACAGGGTCATGTCCAGGGCGTTGTGGTGGGTAACGAAGGGCCGGGCCGTGGCGCCCCCGGGGATCGGCTGCATCATGGGGGTCTCCATCTCCACGAACCCCCGGGAGGTCAGGAACTCCCGCACCAGCTGGATGATCCGGCTGCGGCGCAGGAACGTCTCGCGCACGTCGGGGTTCACGATCAGGTCCACGTACCGCTGCCGGTACCGGGTCTCCTTGTCCGTGAGCCCGTGCCATTTCTCGGGCAGGGGGCGCAGGCTCTTGGCCAGCAGCCGAACCTCCCGGGCCTCCACGGTGAGCTCGCCGGTGCGCGTGCGGATGAGGGGGCCCACAGCCCCCAGGAAGTCGCCCACGTCCAGCTTACGGAACCAGGCGTAGGCCTCGGGTCCCACCGCATTCTTCTGGACCAGGACCTGGATCTGGCCCGATCGATCCTGGATCTTGACGAAGGTGGCCCGCCCGAACGAGCGCAACGCCATGATCCGGCCGGCCACCCGGAAGGATCCGTCCATCTCCTGCAGGGCCTCGGCCGTCTTGTCGCCGTGGGCCCCGTGGATCTCGGCGGCGGTGTGGGAAGGTCGGAAGTCGTTGGGATAAGGGGGGATCCCGAGGCGCCGGAACTCCTCGAGCTTTTGGATCCGCTGGGCGATCAGGGGGTTGGTCTGTCGGTCGTCCATCCGACGGTTCCTTTCCGATGAGCAACGGTCAAGACAAGAGGGGGCGGAGCCAGCGGGCGCTCGCCCACTCGGGTGACCGGGATACATAACACGTTTCCCCCCGTGCAAACACCCCCGGGCCCTTCCCGGCAACTTCGGTCGTCAGTCGTCAGTCGTCGGTCGAAAGCTCGTCTCGACATCGGAGTCGGGGGGCATGGGGCCTGCTGGAGAGCCGCGTGCGGCCGTATCAGAGGCCAGAATTCAGAGGACAGTAGACAGGAGAACTGCCAAAGCGGTTTTTCCCTGTCCTCTGTCCACCGAGTCCTGATTCCTGAAATGCAGGCCCCATGCCTCCGGCGTGAAGGCTCCGGACCAACAAAAGTTGCCTTCCCGTTGTACGGCCCTGCACGGGCCTGAGGGGGCGCACTTCTACTTCGCGTAGTCCACCGCCCGGGTCTCCCGGATCACGGTCACCTTGATCTGGCCGGGGTAGGAGAGCTGGGACTCGACCTTGCGGGCCACGTCCCGGGCGAGAAGGGTGGCCCGATCGTCGTCCACGCGATCCGAGTTCACGATGATCCGGATCTCCCGGCCGGCCTGGATGGCGTAGGACTTGGCCACGCCCTCGAACCCGTTGGCGATCCGCTCCAGATCCTCCAGCCGCTTGACGTAGGACTCGAGCATCTCCCTCCGGGCCCCCGGCCGGGCCGCGGACAGGGCGTCGGCGGCCTGCACCAGCACCGCGAGCACGGTCTCGGGCTTCACCTCGTCGTGGTGGGCGGCGATCGCGTGGACGATGTCGGACGCCTGGCCGTACTTGCGCGCCAGGTCGGCGCCGATGGCGGCGTGGGACCCTTCCACCTCGTGGTCCACGGCCTTGCCGATGTCGTGGAGCAGGCCGGCCCGCTTGGCTTTCTTGACGTTGATGCCCAGCTCGGCAGCCATGATGCCGCACAGGAACGCCACCTCCAGGGAGTGGGTCAGCACGTTCTGGGCGAACGACGACCGGAACTTCAACCGGCCCAGCAGGCTGACCACCTCCCCGTGGATGCCGTGGACCCCCACGTCGAAGGTGGCCTGCTCCCCGGCCTCCCGGATCTCGCGCTCCACCTCCTTGGAGACCTTCTTGACCATCTCCTCGATCCGGGCCGGGTGGATCCGGCCGTCCGCGATCAACCGTTCCAGGGCGATCCGGGCCACCTCCCGGCGGACCGGGTTGTACCCCGACAGGAGCACCGTCTCCGGCGTGTCGTCCACGATCAGGTCCACGCCGGTGGCCGCCTCGATCGCCCGGATGTTGCGGCCCTCGCGGCCGATGATCCGGCCCTTCATCTCGTCGCTGGGGAGCTGCACGGCGGTCACCGTGCGCTCGGCCACGTACTCGCCGGCGTAGCGCTGGATCGCCAGGCTGATGATCTCCTTGGCCTTGTTGTCGGCGGTCTTCCGGGCCTCCTCCTCGATCTCCCGGATCTGCTTGGCCGCCTCGTGCCGCGCCTCGCTCAGCAGCGACGCCTTGAGCTCCTCCTTGGCCTCCTCGGCGCTCATGCCGGCCACCTTCTCCAGGTTCCGGAGCACCTCGGCCTGCCGCTGCTCCAGCTCCCGGGACGCCTTCTCCAGCTCTCTGCTGCGGGCCTCGACCTGACCCTCCCGTTCCTCGAGCCGGGCCTCCCGGCGCTCGAGAGACTCCTCCTTCTTCTCTAGGTTGGCCTCCTTTTGCTGAAGCCGCCGCTCCAGGGCCACCACCTCGCCCTTGCGGCCCTCGATCTCCTGCTCCAGCCGGGCCTTCTCGGCGAGAACCTGCTCCTTGGCCCGGAGCACGGCCTCCTTCTTCAGGATCTCCGCCTCTTTCCGGGCCTCCTCCAGCACGGCCTGGGCCTGGGCCTCGTGGGAGGCCTTCTCGCGTCTCCAGACCCTGCGGCCCAGGGCGTACCCCAGCACCAAGGCCGCCACCGCGGCCACCCCGATCCAGACCACAACGGTCACCATCATGTCCACGGACGCTCCTCTCCTCATCGACGCACGGCCCAAAGCCGGACCGGCGGGGGGTGTGGAAGGCGGTTCGGCGGGAAGTTCCCCAGGAGCGGGGACGGAGAGGAACGCTTGCGGGAAGGCGAGGAGAACAAGTCCCCCGCTCGTGCCGTGTTCCTTAAGGTTCGGTTGAACCTCGGATGGAAAGGTGGGCGCCCTATGGCCGCTTCGTCGGTTCCCCGCGAAGGGGAGCACGGTCCACGGCCAGGGAAGGCTCCCGTCTACCGTTGCGTTGGCTCAACAGCTTCCATTCGGAATCACGAACACAGCAGGGGAACCACCTCTTCTTCGGCATCCGGGCGCGCCTCGGGCACCCGGCTGTCGATGCGCCTCACCAGTTCGGCACACCGACTCTCGACGCACTCCAGGAGTCTGCGCTGGTTCTCCTGTTCGTCCAAAAGGTCGCTGGCCAACTCCAGGGCGGCCAGCACGGCGATCTGCACCGTGGCCACCGAACGGGTCTGGGCCGCAACCTCGCGCATCCGCGCGTCCACCAACCGAGCCACCCGCTGCACGTGTTCCTCGGCCGCCTGGCTCCGAAGCCCATAGGTCTGGCCGAAGATCTCGACCCGGTAGGCGTTCACACGGTCACTCCGGGCTCGGGCGCCTCCATGGCCTCGAGGCGCTCGATCGTCTCAATCATGCGGGCCAACCGTGATCGGATGAGATCCCGCTCCTGCCGTAAACCGTCCACCTCGCGTTCCAGGGTGCGCAACCGCTCGTCCTTCTCCGCCAGGCTGCGCTCCAGGACGGACTTCTCCTCCTTCAGCCGAACGAACAG
>JAADGT010000292.1:16164-27369 GCA_013152215.1 Deltaproteobacteria bacterium | reverse complement strand
GGCGGCCGCGATCGCGCGGGCCAGGGGCAGCCCCACCCCCAACCCCCCGCCCCCGAACTCGTGGGAGGAGCTGCGGTGGTGACGCACGTCCCCGGCCTCGTAGAACGGGTCGAAGATCGTCTCAGCGTCCTCCGGGGGGATCCCCACGCCCGTGTCGGCCACCTCCAGGAGCAGGTCGTCCCGGTCGAAGGTCAGCCCCACCTCCACGCGACCGCCGTCGGGCGTGAACTTCACGGCGTTCTGGATCAGCGCCCCGGCGGCCCGGCTCCATTTCCGCAGGTCCAACACCACCGGGCCCCCGGCCGGCTCCGGCACCTGTACCGAGATCTCCAGGGATCGGAGCTCCCGGTACAGGTCGCACAGGTCGACCACCGCCCGGCCGACGGCCTCCAGGGGTTCGGCCACGGGGCGGACCGGGATGCCCTTGCCTTGGGCCGCGGCCAGGTCGCCCAGATCCTCCACCACCTCCTTGAGCCGCCGCAGGGCCCGATCGGCCCCGGTCACGAACCCCCGGAACTCCTCCGGAAGCTCCCCCGCCCGGGCCGACAGCAGCGACACCAGGCCCGCGGCCACGGTGGTGGGGGTGCGCAGCTCGTGGTTCGCGATGGCGATGAACTTCTCGCGCCGCTCGTTGAGCTTCCGAAGCTCCTCCACCACCCGCCGCAGCTCCCGGTTGTCCCGGGCGAACCGGATGCGCTCGTCACAGTGCCGGATCACCAGATCCAGCTGGGCTAGGCGAACCGGCTTCAGAAGGAAGTCGTAGGCGCCCTCCCGAAGGGCCTCCACCGCATCGTCGATGGTGCCGTATCCGGTGATCAGCACCACCTCGGTAGCGGGCCACCGCTCCCGCACCCTCCGCAGCACCTCGAGGCCGGAGATCCCGGGCATCTTGAGGTCGGTGATCACCAGATCGGCCGGGCTCTCCTCCAGGAGGAACAGGCCGGCCTCTCCCCCGCCGACGGTGCGGACCTGATGTCCCTCCTCCTCCAGATGCTCGCCGAGGGTCTCGCGCACCGACGGTTCGTCGTCGATCAGCAGGATCTTCATGGTGGACAGGACACCTCGTGGGGCTCGGGCTTCTTGGGGGCCTCGGTGGAGAAGGGGCTCGGCCGCCGGCCGCACCCCCTCGGGTGCACGCCCCCCCTTTCCCCCGGGCACGGGTTCCTTACGGCCGGCAGCCGCCGGAACTTAAGTGCCCCCTCACGCGTGCGCGCCCCGGTATCGGTGTCGCACCCGGCCCAGCCACCGGTTCACCGGGTGGGACCGGGGCAGAAACCCCACGACCGGGGGCTTTCGCACCCCCATCGCCTCCATCTGTCTGCGCAGCACCGGATGGCCCGGAGCCCGGCGCAGGCCCTCCCGGAGAACCCGATGGGCCCGGGCCCGGTCCCCCGAGGCCAGGAGCAGGGTCACCAGCACGGCATAGAGATCCGGCCCCGATGCCCCCTGCCGTATCGCCTCGAAGCAGGGACGCACCCCGAGTTGGGGCCGTCCGGCCAGCAGGGCCGACGCAGCCTCCCGAAGCGCTGACACCCTGGGGCCGGGCTCCGCGCGGGCCAGGGCGTCCAGGCAGCGGCGGTAGGCACCCCGGTAGAACGCCGACAGGGCCCGGTCCAGGGCGTCCGGCTCCCCTCTACGGCCCCTGCCGCCCACCAGCCTCTCCAATCTCTTCTCGAAATCGTCCAAGGGGATGTCGGTCATGGGAGTTCCCCTCGCTGAGTGCCCGGCGGCCGGCCGGGTCGGCGCCCCTCGCACGGGATCACAGGGCGTCTTCCCCCCGCTCCCCGGTGCGGATTCGGACCGCCTCGGCCACCGGGAGCACGAAGATCTTGCCGTCACCGATCTTGCCGCTGCGGGCCGAGCGCTCGATCGCCTCCACCACGGGCCAGGCCAACTCGTCGGGCACCACCACCTCGATCTTCACCTTGGGCAGGAAGTCCACGATGTACTCCGCCCCCCGGTACACCTCGGTGTGTCCCTTCTGCCGTCCGAACCCCTTGACCTCGGTGACCGTGATCCCCTGGACCCCGATCTCAGAGAGGCTCTCCTTCACCTCGTCGAGCTTGAACGGCTTGATGATGGCCTCGATCTTCTTCACGACCCGCTTCCTCCCGATCCATGAGGCCCGGCCAACTCCCGCTCCAGCCGTGCGATGCGCTCCTCCAGATCCTCGATCTCCAGCAGTTGGTGGGGTCGGATCGAGTGGGCCGGCAACCGGCGCCGGCGATCCTCCAGCTCGGCCCTCAACCGGGCCAACTCTTCCCGCCGATCCATCCTGGTCACTCCTCCTCCAGAACCTCCTCGATCCATTCCAGGGCCGCCACCATGGCCGGAAACCCGGCGGTGGGCAGGGCCAGGAGGGCCGCATGGCGCAGCTCTTCGGCCGGGATCCCCTCGTCCAGGGCCCGACGCGCGTGGGACTTCACCGCCCCCCGGCTCTGCTGCCCGATGGCGATCCCCAGGCGCACCAGCCGCCGGTCCCGCTCGCCGAGCGGGCCCTGCCGGTTGACGGTGAGCGAGAGGTCCATGTGGGCCTTCTCCACTTCGGGGAACCGTTGCAGGAATCGACGGAACGGGCGGGGGAGGTCGGGCATGGGAGGGCTCCGGACCGGAACGGGGTGACACACACAGGCTCCATCCTAGCCCAACCGCCGGCCGGGGCAAACCCCCTTTTCACGGGCCCCGTTCCGGGTCTAGACTCGGGGTGTTTCACAAGAGGAACAAAGTCCCCATCCCCCCATCCGAGGTCGATCCGATGGAGCACGCGGATTCCTGCGGCATCGTGGCTCGCATCCGAAAGGACGGCATCCCCACCCACGGCACCCTGAAGCGCACCCTGGAGGCGCTGGTGGCCCTGGGGCACCGGGGCGGCGAGATCGAGGGCGAGGGGGACGGGGCCGGGGTCCTGGTGGACCTGCCCCGGGAGCTGTGGGCCCGAAGATTGGTGCGGGCCGGCAGGCGCGAGGAGGCCGTGCGCGCCAGCGGGTTTTTCGTGGCCCACGTGCTGATCCCCCGCCCCCTCAGGTCCTCCTCGGCCGCGGTGAAGAGCGCGGTTCGCAACCTCTGGGCCGGAGCCGGCCTGGAGATCCTGGTCGAGGCCCATCATCCGGTGTCCCCCGAGGTCCTGGGCCCCCGGGCCCGGGAGGACGAGCCCGAGTTCTGGCAGGTGGCCGGGATCGAGCCCCTCCACGCCGACCCGACCGAGCGCGACGCGTTCCTGGACGGCCTGGCCCGCCGAACCGAGGATCTGGGGGTCCACGTGGCGAGCCTGGCCGCGGATCGATGCGTTTACAAGGTCCACGGCAGCCCGGCCCTCCTGCGCCGGTACTACCCCGACCTGCGCAGCCCCCTTCTGCGAACGGTCTCGGCCGTGGGGCACTCCCGGTACTCCACGAACACCCTGCCCACCGTCCTGCGGGCCCAGCCGTTCCCATGCCTGGCCCACAACGGCGAGATCAACACGATCGAACGCCTGCGCCGCGAGGCCCGGGCCCTGGGAGCCCAGATCCCCCCCGGCGGGTCCGACTCCCAGGACCTGGACCGGATCCTGCGATTCCTCATTCACCGATGGGGCCTCACCCTGGCCGAGGCGGTCGAGCTCCTGTTCCCCCCGGTGCACCACCAGATCCTCCACTCCCCCGAGGTGCTCCGAAGCCTGTACGCGGCCATGCGTCGCACCTTCGACGCCTCGGCCCAGGGTCCGGCCGCCCTCATCCTGCGCCACGGCGACGAGTTCGTGTTCAGCGTGGACGCCCTGGGGCTGCGGCCCCTGTGGGTGTGCGAGACCACCCGGGAGATCGTGGCCACGTCGGAACCCGGAGTGGTGCCGGTGGAGGAGCTGGAGACCGACCCCAAGCCCATGGCCCCCGGGGAAAAGGTGGCCGTGCGATTCACCGACGGCCGAGCCTCGATCGTGCCCCACAGCCGGTTTCAGAAGGAGGTCCTGGCCCGGTTCGCCCGCCGGATCGACCTCGACGCCTGCTGGGCCAGCCTGGGCCTGGTGAGGGGGGAACGAACGCTGACCAGCGGCACTGCGGAGCCGAGGCCTCCCTCCGGATCCCTGGACGAGAGGAAGGCTCGGGCCGGCTGGACCTCCCACGACGAGGAACTGCTCGACCCCATGGTGCGAGACGGGTCCGATCCGGTGGGCAGCATGGGGTGGGACGGCCCCCTGGCCGCGCTGGACCCGGACGCGGTGCTGCTGGCCGACTTCCTCCAGGAGGACGTGGCCGTGGTCACCAACCCCGCCATCGACCCCAAACGGGAGGGGGAACACTTCTCCACCCGGGTGCGGCTGGGGGCGCGGTTGGAGCCCGGGGCCGAGCCCCCTTACCCACCCTGGGTGTCCGTGGAGATCCCTCTGCTGCTCGCCGGGGTGCCCGACGAGGGGGCCCGCCGGGCGGCCCGGAAACACGAGACCGCGCTCCTGGCCGACGTGGTGGCCCACCTGGGCCCGGAACGGGTCCGGACCCTTCCCCTCACCCGGGACCCGGCCCGTCCCCTGGCCGACGATCTCGAGATCCTCGCGGACGAGGCCTGCCGTGCCGCGGAGGGGGGGGCTCACCTGCTGGTCCTGGCCGACCCCGACGACGGTCCGGGCCTGGACCCCTTGTTGGCGGTGGCCGAGGCGGATCGGGCCCTGCGCGCCCGCCCGGGCCGGGCCGGAGGTTGCCCGCGGCGGCGCACCAGCCTGGTGGTGGCCTCGGACGCCCTGCGCAACCTCCACGACTGCATGTGCTGCCTGGGGCTGGGGGCCGACGCCCTGGCGCCCTGGCTCCTGTTCCGAGCCGCCTGGGAGGCCCGAGGGGCCGAGGGGCTCGACCGGCTGCTCACGGCGCTCACCGCCGGCATGCGCACCGTGATCTCCACCATGGGGATCCACGAGATCTCCGGCTACGGCCGGGTGTTCTCGGCCTTGGGCCTCGGCGACGACCTGGCCCGCAGACTGGGGGTGAGAAACCGGTTCGGCGGCTCGGCCGGCCTCACCCTGGACGAGCTCGACCGGCGGTGGGCTCGGCTCCGCAAGGCGCCCGCAAAAAGCCGGCCGTTTCGGGCCACCCCACGTCTCGCGCGGTGGGTACGGGCCGTGGCCGAGGGTGGCGCCCCCTACCGTGAGCTGGCCGAACGGGCGGCCGCTTCGGAGGCGAAGCGACCCGTGGCCCTGCGCCATCTGTTGGACCTGCGGGTCCCCGACCGGAGCCGGCCGGTGGATCCCGACCGGGTGGACCCCTCGGTGGGCGGCCACAGGTACCCCATTTTCATCTGCCCCATGAGCTTCGGCAGCCAGGGGGAGACCGCTTTCCGCATCTACGCCGAGGCGGGCCGGCGCGTCGGCATCCCCTGCATGAACGGGGAGGGCGGCGAGCTGCCGGATCTGCTCGGCCGGTACCGGGCGGTGCGCAGCCAGCAGGTGGCCTCCGGACGGTTCGGGGTCCACGCCGACATGCTCAACAGCGTGGACCTGATCGAGATCAAGATCGGCCAGGGCGCCAAACCCGGCGAGGGGGGCCATCTGCCCGGTGCCAAGGTCACCGAGAAGGTGGCCCGCGCCCGGAGCGCCGTGCCGGGGATCTCGCTGATCAGCCCCTCGAACCACCACGACGTGTACTCCATCGAGGACCTGGCCCAGCTGATCGAGGAGCTACGCACCGTGAACCCGCGGGCCCGGATCTCGGTGAAGGTGCCGGTGGTCTCGGGGATCGCGACCATCGGTCTGGGCGTGGTCAAGGCCGGGGCCGACATCCTGACCCTGTCGGGGTTCGACGGGGGCACCGGAGCGGCCCGGCTCCACGCCCTGCGCCGGGTGGGGCTTCCCGTGGAGGTGGGCATCGCCGAGGTGCACGACGCCCTGGTGGAGGCCGGGCTGCGCGACCGGGTCGAGCTGTGGGCAGACGGGGGGCTGCGCACGGCCGCGGACGTGGTGAAATGCCTGTGCCTGGGCGCAGACCGCGCGGGCTTCGGCACCCTGGCCCTGCTGGGCATCGGATGCATCGCGTGCCGCCGGTGCCACCGGGACGTGTGCCCGCGGGGCATCGCCACCCAGGTGGAGACCCCGGAGGACGCCGCCCGGCGGGGCATACGGGGGTTCGAACCGAGGGACCCGGAGCAGGGGGTGGAGAACCTCGTGCGCCTCCTCCGGGAGACGGGCGAGGAGGTCCGGCGCCTCGCGGCCCGCCTGGGGCTCGGCCGGGTCCGAGACCTGGTGGGTCGGAGGGACCTCCTGGTGCAGGCACGGGGCACCGACCGGGTGGACCTGTCGGCCCTGTTGGTGCCCGCCGGAAACCGGGTGACCGAACCGAAGGGCACGATCACGGTGCGGCGGCCCCTGTCGTACCTGACCCGGGTGGTGACCCAGGAGATCACCTCGGCCGTGGACCGGGGCGCCGGGGCGGTGGTGTACGAGGACGACCGGGTCCTCTCCTCGGACCGGGCCCTGGGCACCCACCTGTCCGGAGAGGCCGTCCGGCGCCGGCCGGGCCCGGCCACGCGGTGCCCGTGGCAGGCCCGGCTCCATCTGGGCCCGGGCTCGGTGCCGGGCAACGGCATGGGCGCGTTCAACGTGGACGAGGTGGAGATCCGGGTGGAAGGGGGCAGCCAGGATGGGGTGGCCAAGTGCGCCCGGGGCGGCCGGGTTGTGGTGCTCAAGGGGGAGAACCACGACGGCCAGCCGGTGGGGGGATGCGTGGGCAAGGGGTTCGCCTACGGGGCCCAGGCCGGGCTGTTCCTGGTGCAGGGCGACGCCGACAGCCGGTGCGGGGTCCGGCTGTCGGGCGCGGATGTCGTGATCGGGGGCCGGATGCGCGAACCCAGGGTCGACGCCTTGGGCTTCCTGGCGGACCGGGCCAACCTCAAAGGGTTCGCGTTCGAGTACATGACCGCAGGCCGGGCCGTGGTCCTCGGAGATCCGGGCCCTTGGCTGTGCTCGGGCATGACCGGCGGGGTGGTGTACGTGCGGCTCGACCCCGGCCTGGGGCTCGACCGGGATGCGGTGCAGCGGCGCCTGGCCCTGGGATCTCCGGTGGAGATCCGGGAGCTCGACGAGCGGGGAGAGGCTGATCTGCGGGAGCTGCTCGGCGCCTATGCGGCCGAACTCAGAAACAGCCCGTACACGGGGGGGGAGGCCGAGGCGCGGTGGGTAGAGGGGTTGCTCCAGGACCCGGCCCGGCACTTCGTGGCCCTGCGCCCCCCCACAGAGGCGGGCCGGCAGCCGTGATGTGGCCCGGCCTGATCGTCATCCCCCCGGTGGCCAAGCCCACCGAGCCCACCCCCGGCGCCCTGGCCGTGGCGGCCCACCTGCGCGACCGGGGTCTCGAGGCGGAGGTGCTGGACCTGAACCTCGCGTTCCACCGGCACCTGTGGTCGGCCCCTGCCGGAGCGCGCGCGGGGAGGGGGTCGGGGGCCACCCGGGCACGCCGGGCGCGGACCCGATCGCCCCGGGCCGCGGCCGCCTTGGCAGGCCCGGACGGGTACCGGGACGCCGCGGCCTACCGGCAGGCCCTGGCGGACCTGCTCCTCGCCTACCGGACCGTCGGGGAGGCCCTGGGAGCGCGTCTGAGTCCGGCCGACCTGGAGATCCCCGGATGGTCGCCCCTGGCCTCCCACCACCTGGCCCGGGCGGCCCGGGCCCCCGGGACGCTTCCGATCGGGGGGCTGCTCCTCCCCCTGGCCCGGCGGGTCCTGGAGCGGGACCCGGCCTGGATCGGGGTGTCCGTGACGTTCCTCAGCCAAGCCCTGCCTGCCTTCGGTCTGGCGGGGTGGTTGCGCCGGGAGGGGTTTCGGGGGCCCCTGGTCCTCGGCGGGGCCTTGGTCGGGGCGTGGAGACGTCGGCTCGGGCCGGGCTCGCCGGTGTTTCGGTGCTGGGACGCGCTGGTGGCCGGTCCGGGGGAGGTCGCGGCCGAGGCCCTGGCCCGGGGGGAGTGGGACGCGCCTGGGATCATGGCCCCCGCCCGAGGGGTGTGGCGACCCCCCGGCCCCGTGCCGAACGACTGGGCCCCCCACCCGATCCCTGCCCGGCCGGAGTCCGGATATCTGGCCCCGGGCCCTGTGGCGCCCCTTACGGTCAGCCGGGGGTGCTACTGGAGACGGTGCGCCTTCTGCCCCGAGGCGGCCCAGGCCGGACCGCCGTTTCGCGCGGCCGCGCCCCCCCGTGCGGTGGCGGCCCTGGGCAGCCCCTGGCACTCGTGGGTGCACCTGACGGACGAGGCCGTTCCGCCCCGGATCCTGGCGGCACTGGCCGGGCCGGCTCCTGGCGGACGTCGTCCCTGGTACGGATTCGTCCGGCCCGAGCCCACCCTCCTGGATCCCCGGCTCGCCAGGGGCCTGGCGGCCGGAGGATGCCGGCTCCTCCGGCTGGGGGTCGAGTCTACGTGTCAGGCCGTGCTCGACCGCGCCGGCAAGGGGACCCGAGCCGAGCACCTGGGCCCGATCCTGCGCAACCTGCGGAGCGCCGGCATCCGAACCCACGTGTACCTCCTGTTCGGCCTCCCCGGCCAGACCCGGGCTGAGGCCGAGAGCACCTTGGAGTGGGTGCGGCGTCACGCCGACGCCATCACGTTCCTGAACCTGGCCCTGTTCCATCTGCCCGGGGGCAGCCGGTGGGAGGCCGAGCTGTCCGGCCGGGGAGCCCTGGGGGACCACCCACCGGAGGAGGACCTGTCCCTGTACCGGCCGTTCGACGACCCCGGGTGGCCCCGGCGTGACGTGCGACGGTTCCTGGCCGAGGCGCGGACCGACCCCGTGGTGGGCACGATCCTCCGGCGCACTCCCGCCGGGCTCACCGCCAACCACGCGCCGTTCGTCCCCCTGGATTGAAGCCCGCCAGGCCCCGTGCTAGGGTAACGCCCGCTTCCATGGAACTTCGGTCGTTGGTCGTCGGTCTGGGGCCTTCGGCCCGCTGGGCGGCCAGGCAGCTGGGCGGCCGGGCGGCGTCTGCCCCCCGACGCCAAGGCCTGGGGGCACGGGTTTCAGGGACCAGAATTCAGCAGACCGAAGACAGGAGAAGACCACAGGCACGCTCCTGCATCCGACGTTGCAACCTATCCTCTGAATTCTGTCTTCTGGCTCCTGAACCGCAGGCCCCACGCCTCCGGCGTGAAGGCTCCGGACCAACGGAAGTTACCCTTCCCCGTTGTACGGCCCCGCAGGGGCCTGATGGAGCTTCCCGATCTCTGTTTCCCGGGGGGACTGGAAAGGATCGTCCACCCCGTGCGCAGACTCCTGCTTCTCGTCGTCGCGGTCCTCCTGCCCGGGGCCGCGGCGTTTTTCGCCTGCACCCGCGCCGACGAGACCCCGGCCGGCCCGGCCGACCTGCCCCCCGAGCCCGAGATCCGGGTGTCGGGCTCGGAGACCCTGTTCCCGGTTCTGGAGCGCCTGATCCAGGCCTACGCCGACGAAAACCCCCGGGCGCGGGTCCGGATCCTGCCGGGCACCAGCACGGCCGGGGGGGTGGCCGGCGTGCGCTCCGGGGCCCTCGACCTGGGCACCTGTTCGCGGCCGCTGCGCCGCGACGAGGCCGTGGGCCTGGCCTACCACCTGCTGGGGTACGACCCCATCGCGTTCGCCGCCCACCCCTCGGGCGGGGCTCCCAGGCTCGACGCCGAGGCGGTGCGCGGGATCTACGGGGGCGCGATCCGCAACTGGGCCCAGGTGGAGGGGGTGGACCACGACATCCTGCCCCTGGACCGGAAGCCCGGCCAAAGCATCCGCCGGGCCCTCATGGAGGGGTTCTTCGGACCCGGGTTCCAGATGACCGACGCGGCCGTGGTGTTGGCCCGGCCGGCCGACATGACCCGGGCCTTGGCCACCACCCCGTACACCATCGGGTACGCCGGCCGGGCCGAGCTGCGCAGCCTGGGCCTGAACGTGCGGGCGATCCCCCCCGCGGGGCGGTGGCCAAGGCCCGACGAGGTTCGGTCGGGGGAGTTCCGGCTCGTGGTTCCCCTGGGCGTGGTGAGCCGGTCGTCACCCCGGCCCGAGGTGGTGCGGTTTCTCGCCTTCCTTTCGGGCCCCCGGGCGGCATCGGTGCTCGACGCCCTGGGCGCCGTTCCGGCCAACCCCTGACATGGCCCCGACCCTGCGCGCCCAGATCCTCGCGGTGCCGATCCTCCTGACGGCCCTCGCCTTCGCCGTGCTCGGCACGGCCGCCTACCGCTTCGCCTCCCGGCTCATCTTGGACGGGGAGGACCGGGCCCTCCAGACCCAACTGGCCCAGGCCGAGGCGTTCTTCGAGACCCAGACCCAAGGCCTGGCGGACCGAGCCCGGGAGCTGGCGGACCGGTCGGACCTGTGGAGTCACATGGGCCGGGGAGGGGTCGATCACCCGGTGGTTCAGGACCTGCTTCCGTGGAAGGTCCGGTGGGACCTCGACTGGATCGAGCTGGTGGATCCCCAGGGTTGGGAGAGGGCCCGCATGGACGACGCCGCGAACCCGGTCAGCGGGTTCGAACCGCCCCCCAGGGCCGAACCCGAGGTGGAGGCCTTGGTGCGGCTGGGGCTGAGCGGCATCACCCTGGGCTCGGTGCTCCGCACCGGGGGCCGGACCCTGCTGGTGGGGATCGCACCGGTGCGGCGGCCGTCCGACGCCAGGATCACGGGGGTGGTGCTGGTGGGCCGCCGCGTCGACGACGAGCTGATGGGGCGGCTCGCCCGGCTCCTGGGTACCCGGGTGGCCCTGTTCGGGCCCCGGGGGAAGCCCGTGGCGCGCTCTGACCCTCGGTTCGCCCCGGACTGCGCCCGGTGCCACGGTCGGCCCGAGGCCGTGCGCACCCAAGGCTTCCACTCCACCTTCGTGGCCGTCCCCACCCGGAACCCCCTGCTGCCGGGCGACCGGCGCCTCGGGATGGCTGCCCTCACCGTCGGCGGCGCCCCCTTGGGTATCGTGGTGGCCGAGCACGACCTCGCCCCGGCGTTCGCCAGCCTCCGCCGGGCCGTGGCCACCATGGGCGTCGTGGCCGCCCTCTTTTCCCTGGCCGGGCTCCTGGCCCTGGACCGGGCGGTGAGGTGGATCGTCGGCCCCGTGCGGGCCCTGGCCACGGCCACCCGGCGACGGGCCGTCGGCGACATGACCGGCGAGGTGGCCGTCCAGGGGGCCCGCGAGATCCGGGTGCTGGCCGAGGCGTTCAACGCCATGACCCGCCGGCTGGAACGGGCCAACCGGGAGCAGCAGGAGCTGCGGCAGGCCCTGGAGGTGCGGGTGCGGGAACGCAC
>JAADGT010000292.1:0-16134 GCA_013152215.1 Deltaproteobacteria bacterium | reverse complement strand
GGCTCGTCACGGTTCGGGAGCTGGGGCGTCACCTTCCCCGGACCGCGGACCCGCTCGGGGTGCTGCGGGCCGGGGTGCGGTTGGCCGCGGAGGCGGTGGGCGCCCAGGGGGCGTGCGTGTTGGCCCGCTCGGAGGAGGATCCGGACCGGTGGACCCTGGCGGGTGCCTACGGCCGGATCGAGCCTGCCGGACGGGACGTGCGATTTCCTCCGGAGCTTCCTTTGCCCGAACGGGCCACACCGAGCGGCGTGGTGTTGGACCCCGCCCCCGGCACCGGGCTCCTCGATCCGGTGTCCGGGGCCCGGGTGCGGACCCTGGCCGCCGTCCCCGTCCCCCTGCCCGAGCAGGACCGACCCGAGGCCTTGCTGGTCCTCTACGACCCCGAAGGGAGGCCGGCCTTCGGCCGGCGAGATCTGGACGTGCTCCTTCCGTTCGGCCGGGAGGTGGGTGCCGTGTACCAGACGGCCCGGCTGCACCTGGCCCAGCAAAGGGCGACCCTGGAGATCGTGCAGTCCCTGGTGAACACGATCGAGGCCAAGGATCCCTACACCCGGGGCCACTCCCAAAGGGTGACCCGGCTCGCCCTGGCCGCGGCCCAGGAGCTGGGCCTCCCACCCCGCGACATGGAGGTCCTCCGCCAGGCCGCCATGCTCCACGACATCGGCAAGATCGCCGTTCGCCACGAGGTGCTCCACAAGCCCTCGAGCCTCGACCCGGCCGAGATCGACCTGGTCCGGCAGCACCCCCTTACCGGGGCCCGAATCCTGGAGCCCCTGTCGTGGCTCGAGGACGTGGCCCAGGTGGTGCTCCAGCACCACGAGCGGCCCGACGGGAAAGGGTACCCCTTGGGAATCGGAGGAGAGGATCTGCGGATGGAGAGCCGGATCCTGGCCGTGGCGGACGCCTACGACGCGATGACGAGCGACCGCCCCTACCGCCGAGGGCTCGGCCGGGACGAGGCCCTGGCCGAGCTGCGCCGGGGAGCCGGCACCCAGTTCGATCCCGCCGCGGTGGAGGCCCTGGAGGCCGCGCTTCGCGGCGAAGGCTCATGAGTCATCCGGCCCGGGGGGCCACAACCTGAGCCCGTCACGGGCCACCACCACCGGTCCCCCGAACGCCTCGCGGGCGTGACGTCCCGGGTCGGCGCGGTCGGCCGAGGGGTACAGATGGTGGAGCACGAGGCGCCCGGCGCCGGCCTCCCGGGCCAGGTCCCCGGCCTGGCGGGCCGTCAGGTGCCGGTCGAAGGCCTCGCCCTCCGGCAGGCTCGCCTCGGCGACGAGGAGATCCACCCCCCGGGCGAACCCGGCGAGCGGGGGATGGGGTCCGGTGTCACCGGTGAACACCGCGCTGAACCCCTTGCGTTCCCACCGCAGGACGAGGCTCGACGGATGGTGGGCCGCCGGGGCCGTACGCACCCGCCAGGGCCCCAACTCGAATACGGCGGGGGGCCCCACCTCCCTCCACTCCACGCGGTACCCTTCGGGTTCGATCCATCCCCCGTAGGCCCGGCCCAGGGCCTCCCGGAACGCCCGGATCCCCGGCCCCCCCACCACGACGAGGGGCCGGACCCGGGGAGTCTCGTCGTACCGGGCCGCGAACAGCAGGGAAACCAGCTCTGCCGTGTGGTCCGGGTGGAGGTGGGTGAACACCACCGCGTCCAGCTCCGCATGGCGGACCCCGGCCGTCAGGAGCCCGTGCAGGGCCCCCAGGCCCAGGTCCACCACCGCCCGGAACCCTTCGCACTCCAGCAGGGTACACGGCCCCCGCCGATCCAGGCGGGGCACGCAGGTCCCGGTGCCCACGGCCACGATGCGGGGCACCGACGGGGTCGGGAACATGGATGCCGGTGCCGCGGACGGCAGCGCCCCGGGCAGGAGGGGCCTACCCGCCTTTGAGCCGCCGGGCCACGTCCGCCACCCGGGCTCCCAAGAGCTCGCCGGCCCGCTCGTCGTCCGCGGACGGGGCCCCCAGGCAGGCCACCCCGTAATGCCCCCCGGTCTCGATGGGGTCGCCCACCACCACCATCTCGTGGATCAGGAAGGCCATCAGCATGCTGAGCAGGGTGGTCTCCTTGCCCCCGGTATGGTGGCCGCCGGTGGTGAACGCCGCGCCCACCTTGTTGCGCAGCTTGCGCCGGGCCCCCACGCTGCGGTCGATCAGGTCCTTCATCTCGGCGGTGACCGTTCCGAAGTACACGGGGCTGCCCAGAATGATGCCGTCGGGGAGGTCCTCCTTGGTGGTGTCGGAGGCTCGCTTGCACACCACCTGGGCCCCCGCCTGTTCGGCCCCCCGGGCCACGGCCCGGGCCAACTTCTCGGTGTTTCCGGAACGGCTGGAGTACGACACCAGGATCTGCACCATGGGAAATCCTCCTCGTGTTTCTCGGCCGAAGCGATGCGGTGCGCCAAGGGTTGGCGATGGGTCGACGACAGGAATCGACGGCATTGTACGGACGGTGCCCGAACCCGGCAACCGCGGGCCGGACCGATTGACACCCCGGGGGGCTTTGGCTAGGCTACCGGCTTCGTTTTCGGGGGGGATTGGGAGGTGAACCCGTGAAGAAACCTCTGACCTACCGGGATGCGGGAGTGGACATCGACGCGGCCGCCGGCCTGGTGGACCGGATCCGCGAGTTCGTGAAGCCCACCCTCCGGCCCGAGGTGATGAGCGACGTGGGGGGGTTCGGCGCGGCCGTTTCCCTGGCCGAGTTCCCGCTGGAGAACCCCGTGCTCGTGAGCTCCACGGACGGGGTGGGCACCAAGCTGAGGGTCGCGTTCCAGACGGGGGTTCACGACACCGTCGGCATCGACCTGGTGGCCATGTGCGCCAACGACGTGGTGGTCCAGGGAGCGGAACCCCTGTTCTTCCTGGACTACTTCGCCACGGGCCGGCTGGAGCCGGGAGTGGCCGAGGCCGTGATCCGGGGCATCGCGGCGGGCTGCCAGGAGGCCCGGTGCAGCCTGGTGGGGGGCGAGACCGCGGAGCTTCCGGGCATGTACCCCGAAGGGGAGTACGACCTGGCGGGGTTCTGCGTGGGCGTGGTCGACCGGGACCGGATGATCGACGGGTCGGGTATCACGGTGGGGGACCGGATCGTGGGGCTGGGCTCCACGGGGCTTCACAGCAACGGGTATTCGTTGGCCCGCAAGATCCTTCTCGATGGGGACCGGTTCGGCCTGGACCACGTGTTCCCCGAGCTGGGCCGCCCGCTGGGGGAGGTGCTCCTCACCCCCACCCGCATCTACGTACGCACCGTTTTGAACCTGATCCGGGACTTCACCGTGAAGGGCATGGCCCACATCACGGGAGGAGGCATCCCCGAGAACCTGCCCCGGGTCCTCCCCCACGGGTGCCGGGCCGTGGTGGACCGGAGCGCTTGGGAGATGCCCGCCTTGTTCCGGCTGCTCCAGGAGTTGGGCCCGGTCCCCGAGGAGGAGATGTACCGCACGTTCAACTGCGGCGTGGGCCTGGTGGTGATCGTGCCTCCCGAGGAGGTGGAGGAGACCCTGGCCCGGCTCGAGGCCCTGGGCGAGACCGCCTGGGTCATCGGCACCATCGAGGAGCGGGCCGAGGACCAATCCCCCTTGGAGTGGGCCGCATGAGCCTGCGGCTCGGGGTGCTGGTGTCGGGCAGCGGCTCGAACCTCCAGGCCATCCTGGACGCGAGCCGCGAAGGCCGGCTGAACGCCGAGGTCCGTGTGGTGGTGAGCGACAACCCCGACGCCTACGGGCTGGAGCGGGCCCGGAGGGCCGGTGTGCCGGCCCGGGTGGTACCCTGGGATCCCGGCCGGCCCCGGGAAGAGCACGACCGGGCGGTGGTCGAGGTGCTGCGCGCCCACGGGGTGGACACCGTGGCCCTGGCCGGGTACATGCGCCTCGTCACCGGCGAGCTCCTGGCCGCATTCCCCGGCCGGGTCGTGAACATCCATCCGGCCCTGCTGCCGGCGTTCCCGGGACTGCACGTGCACGAGAAGGTGCTGGCCCACGGGGCCAAGTTTTCGGGGTGCACGGTCCACTTCGTGGACGAGGGCACCGACACCGGTCCCATCATCTGCCAGGCCGTGGTGCCCGTGCGGGACGACGACACCCCGGAGTCGCTTGCCGCTCGGATCCTGCGGGAGGAGCACCGAATCTACCCCCAGGCCCTCCAGTACCTGGCCGAGGGGCGCCTGCGGGTAGAAGGCCGGCGGGTGTTCCTGGATCCCCCTAGCCCGGGTTCGGGCACCCTCCACAACCCCAGCGTACGGTTCTGAGCGCTTTGGGGCCTTCGGCCCGCTAGGCGGCTGGGCTGCTAGGCCGCTAGGCGGCCGGGCCGCTTCCCCGAACCGCCGCCAAACGCTCGGTCGGGCATGGGGTCTGGTGGAGCGCCGCTCAAGGGCCCCTGCCCTGGGCCACCACCTCCTCCACCACGGCCACGATCTCGTCGGGGGCGAGGGGCTTGAGCACCACCCGGTCGGCCGCGTCGGTCCGTTCGGTGCCGGCGCCGCCTCCCGTGCACAAGATCGTGCGCAGGTCGGGGCGCAGACTCCGGGCCGCCGCCAGGAACGCATCCCCGCTCATCCCGGGCATGGATCGGTCGGCCATCACCAGGTCGTACCGGTGGGGCTGCCGGCGGATCCGCTCTAAGGCCTCTGCGGGGTCGGCACACGCGTCCACCCGGTGGCCGGCCCGCTCCAGCACGGCGCGGCCGTACCGCAGAAGGGCCACCTCGTCGTCCACCAACAGGATGGAGAGGACCCCGGCCCGCCGGGCGGGCCGGGCCGGCTTTGCCGCCGGGCCCTCCGGGCACGGCGGCAGGAGCACCCGGAACGTGGACCCCTCGCCCGGGGTGCTCTCCACCTCCACCCGCCCCCCAATCCCTTTCACCACACCGTGGACCACGCTGAGTCCCAGGCCCGTGCCCTGCCCCACCGGCTTCGTGGTGTAGAAAGGCTCGAAGGCCCTCTCGCGCACCTCCGGGGGCATGCCGCAACCCGTGTCGGCCACCTCGATGCACACCTCCTCGCCCCCGCCGGGGGCCGGCCGCCGGCCGGCTCGGATCCGCACCTCCCCTCCCTTCTCGCCGAGGGCATGAACCGCGTTCTGGCACAGATTCAGGAGCACCTGGTGCAGGCCGGCGGGGTCCCCCTCCACCCGCAGGTCTTCCCCCTCCACCTCCTCGACCCACCTCACGCCGGGCGGCAACGAACCGGATAGGACCGACCCCACCTCGGAGACCACCTGACGTACGCTCACCGGTCCCCGGGGGCCCTCGGCCCCCCTGGAGAAGGCCAGGATCCGGCGCACCAGGTCCCGGGCCCGCCGGGCGGTCGAGGCCACGAGCTCAAGCCCCTCCCGGGCCGGGCTCTCCGGCGGGAGCTGGGCCAAGGCCAGGTCGGTGAACCCGATGATCGGCACCAGCAGGTTGTTGAAATCGTGGGCGATCCCCCCGGCCAGGGTGCCCAGGGCCTCCAGTTTCTCAGCCTGTCGGAGCCGACGCTCCAGCTCGGCCTCGCGGGTGATGTCCTGGACCGTCCCCCTGACGGCCCCTCCCGGCCCGCCCACGGCCCGATGCCGGACCCACAACCGGGTCCCGTCGGCCCGAACGAGGGCGTGGTCCAGGGGATCGACCTCCCCTCCGCTGCCGGCGGTGTCCCACAGCGCCAGGACCCGCGGACGATCCTCGTCGGGCACCGCATCCAGAAACGACCGTGCGGTCTCCTCGGACCGGCCCACCATCCGCCGAAGCTCCTCCGACCAGGCCATGCGACCCGTGTCGGGATCCAGCACCCAGCTGCCCAGCCGGGCCACCCGCTGGGCCTCGGCCAGATCCCGGGCGATTCGACTCGCCCGGAGCATGTAGCGCAGGCGCTGCGCCAGAACGATCCAGTTGGCCGGCTTGGTAGCGAAATCGGTGGCGCCCAAGCCATAGGCCTTGGCAATGGAGGCTAGGTCGTCCAGAGTGGTCAACACGAGCACCGGAACGTCCCGTCCCCAGGGCTCCTCACGCAGCCGCCGGAGCACCTCGAACCCGTCCATGCGCGGCATCAGAAGGTCGAGCACCATCAGATCCGGTACCCGCCGAACGCACCGCTCCCACGCCTCGGCCCCGTCGGCGGCCGCCTCCACCGCGAACCCCTCGGCCGCGAGCACCTCCTCGGCCAACAGCCGGTCCACCGGATCGTCGTCCGCCACCAACACCCGGGCCGTCGGTTCGCTCCCCGTCATGCCACCCTCCCGTACAGCTGTTCCAGAGCCCGGAGCGCCGCCCCCACCCCGGCTGCCAGGCCGCCCGCCGCGGCCTCTGCCCCCTCCAGATCCCCGTCCTTTGCCAGCTCGCAGACTTCGCCGCACACTCGGGCCACCCCCCGGGCCCCGGCGTTCAGGCTGACCGATTTGAGCGCGTGGGCCGCGGCATGGGCTCCCTCGGCATCTCTCGCGGCCAACGCCCGTTCCAGCTCGCCCAGCAGCCGCTCGGCCTCGGCCCGGTAGGTCTCCAACACCCGACGGGCCAGACCCGTTCCCCGACTGACGTCCAAGGACAGGATCCGTTCCACCACCTCCGGATCCACGTCGCCCGGACGACGCGCCTGGCCGAGGGCCCGGGCCAGGTCCTCGGCGCCGAACGGCTTGAGCACCACCCCGTCCATGCCGGCCCGGCGGCACCGGTCCCGGTCCTCGGGGCTGCCGTACGCGGTGCAGGCCACGATCCGGGTCCGGTTCCGCCCCAGGGCCTTTTCCCTCTCTCGAATTCGGCGGGCCACCTCGAACCCGTCCATCCCTGGCATCTGGCAGTCGAGCAGCACGGCGTCGAAGCCTCCGCGGTCCCAGGCCCGAAGGGCCGTCTCGCCGTCCTGGGCCTCCTCCACCCGGCAGCCCAGGCTCTCCAAAAAGGCCCGGGCCAGGTCCCGGTTCATGGGGTTGTCCTCCACCACGAGCACCCTCATGCCCCGAACGTCCCCCGGCTGCACCCCGGCCTCGGCTGCCAGGGGGAGCTCGACCCGAAACCGGGCGCCACCGCCGGCTCCCTCCTCCAGCCGAACGGTTCCTCCCATCAGGGCTACCAGGTCCCGACAGATGGTGAGCCCGAGACCGGTTCCCCCGTGACGTCTCCGGTCGGGCGGCTCCAGCTGCTCGAACGGCCGGAACACCCGGTCCCGGGCCTCCGGGGGGATCCCCGGGCCGGTGTCCTCCACCTCGAAGCACACCCCCCCTCCCTCGGGCCCGGTCGAGCACCGCACCTCAATCCCACCCCGCTGCGTGAACTTCACCGCATTGTCCAGTAGGTTCCACAGGATCTGGCGGACCCTCAGGGGGTCCCCCCGCACGGTCTCGGGAACGCCGGGCTCCGCCGTGAGGCGCACGGACAGGCCCTTGGCCGCCGCCCGGGGCCGGAACGCATCCACCACCTCCCGGGCCGTGGCCAGAGGGGAGAACGGCCGGGCGTCCAGGCGCAGGTCCCCCGCCTCGATCCGACCCACGTCCAGCAGATCCTCCACCAGGGCCCTCAGGGTTTGGGCCGCCGAGGCGATCTGTTCCAGCCGTCCGTTCTCGTCCGGGGGATTCTCCCGGGACCACAACTCCAGATGCCCCAGCAGGCCGTTGAGGGGGGTGCGCAGCTCGTGGCTCACCAAGGCGAGGAACCGGCTCTTGGCCCGGCTGGCCTGCTCGGCCTCCTCCTTGGCCTGCCGCAGCTCTCGGGTGCGCTCGGCCACCAACTCCTCGAGCCGGGCCCGGTGCTGCCGCAGCTCCGCCTCCCGGGCCTCGACCGCCTCCAGCAGGTGGTTCACACCCGCCTCGAGCACCCCCACCTCGTCCCGGCCGGCCGGGCGAACCCGTCCGCCGTAGTCCCTTTGGCTCGCCGCCCGTTCCACCACGCCGGCCACGGTCCGAACTCGGTCTGAAACCAACCGGTGAAGAACCCGTGCCATGCCCAGCGCGGCCGCCACGGCCGCGGCGAGGGCCACGCCCGCCACGGCCGCGTACCTGGCCAGCCTCGTACGCAGGCTCGCCAGGTCGCTTCGAATCCACAGCCACCCCACCGGATCGGAGTCGAGCACCACCGGCCGGGTCACCTCCAGCCCCCCATCCCGGAACCGCCCCCCCGCCCCGGTCGGCGGCGCGGGCGGCCGAAACGCCCCGGGCCGGCACGAGAACCGGGCGAACTCGCGACCGGTCCGCGTCCAAAGCACCGCGCCCTCCACGTCCGGGATCTCCCGAAGGGGTAGGAGCACCTGCCGGGCCGAGGCCGGGTCGTCGAAGGCAACGGCAGGGGCCGCGTTGAAGGCGAGGACCGTGGCCATCCCCTCCAAGGCCTCGACGGCCTGCCTGCGGGCGGTGCGGATCTCCCATGCCACGAACACGGCCGAGGCCACACCCACCACCAGCAGGCTCCCCCCGAGGATCAGACCGGCCACCTTCCGGTGGATCGGAGCATCCCACAGCCACCGCCTCACGGGAGCACCTCCTCGGCCAGGGCCAAGAGCCGCGCGTCGAACCTCAGGCCGGCCTGGGCGGCCCGGCCCCGGTGGATGCGGAACCGAAGCCTCCCCTGCCGTTTCACCAGCTCGATCATGCCCCCCCGATCGGCGAAGCCGGGGATGTCGCTCACGGTGAGCACGCCAGGCCCCAGGCCGGTCAATGCGGCGGGCAGGCGGTCGGCCTCGCTTCGTCCCACGTACACCACCTCGCACCCACACCGTCGACCGGGCGCGCACGTGCCCGTGCGTACCCTGCGGCCTCCCACCCTTTTGCCCTGCAAGGCTGCGAGCGCCTCGGCCACAGGGTCCTCACCCAGCAGGCAGAGGTCCAACGGCCCGTCGGGAAGCCCCTCGGTCCAGGTGGTGAGCTGGACGAAGTGGAACACGAACGCAGCCTTCACGCGGCTCTCCAGGTCCGCGGCGTGGGCCACCCCGCACCAGAGGAGCAACCAAAGGATCGCCCACCCCGTTCGCAGCCCCATCGACCCTCCTAAAACCTCGCCCGCACCACCGCGTAGACCGACCGCTCCGGCTCGGAGGTCTCGAGGCGGAGGAAATCCTCCCTCGGAAACTCGGGGTGGGAGGGCTCCAGCAGATCCCGGCCCACCACGGCGAGCTCCACCCCTTCGGTGGGCTCCCACCCCAACCGGACGTCCAGCCCCCAATAGGGAGGGATGTCCCGGCGGTCCAGGCTGCCCACGTATCGGAGCCCCAGGTCCAGCTTCCACCCGAAAGGGAGGTCCGCGAAGGACCGCAGATCCAGCTGGTGGCGGGGCGACTTTCCCTCCTCGAACTCGGCCGAGAAGTCCTGGGAGTCGCCAGGGTCCAGGCTCAGCCGGAACCAGGTGTAGGCCAGGTGGAGCCTCCAACCCCGGCGCACCTGCCACGACACCTCGGCCTCGACCCCCTTGGCCGTGCCGTCCATTCGGTTCGCAGGTCCCCCGGTGGCCACGATCCAGCCGGGGTGGAGCGGGTCCGACCCGACAGCCACCGGCTCAAGGGTGCGTAGGTCGCGGTACCGGCTCACGAACGCGGCCAGGTCGGTCGTGAGCCCTTCGGTCCACTGCGCCCGATGGCCTGCCTGCCAGGTCACCGCCACCTCACTTTCGAACTCGTCGCTGCCCCGGAACTCCGGTCTCACCACGACCGGAAACGGATTCGCAGGGTTCCCCATGCCCAGGACCGCCCCCGCCAGCACGGCATCCGCCTCGGCTCGGTCCGGACCGCCCGAGACACCGCCGCCCACAAAGAGTGCCGAGGGGTCACCCTCCACAGCATCCTGGCGTCGGGCTGCCACTCGAATCCGGTGTAGCTGTTGTGCTCGCCCCGGAGCCCCACCAGCAGCCGCACCCGGTCGCCCACCACGGCGATGTCGTCCTGGACGAACGCGCTCCACAGTCGATCGGTCCGACGGGAAGGTTCGAACCGAATCACCCGGGTGCCGTCGATCCGATCCCGGCTCAGACGAACCCCCACCCCCCACACCAGATCGTGGCGTGGGCCCAGCGAGAACCGGTGCTGCAGGTCCAGATCCCACACCTCCCGGTCCTCCCGGGCGATCGGATCGTCCCGGGAGCTCCGATCGTAGTAGGCCTGCGCCTGCAGGCGGCCCCAGGCCCCCAGGTTCGGCGTCCACCGCCCCAGCAGATGCCCGCCCCACAAGCGGGCCTCGTCCGTCCAGGTCTCCAGGATGTCCGGATCCTCGGTGGCCACGGTATACACCAGCCCCGATCGACCCCGGTACAGGCCGCCCAGCAGGGTCCATGCCGATCCGTCCATCCTCAGCCCCGAACGCACCTGGCTCCAGTCGTCGGGCGCCTCGCCCCCTTCCGGGTCGCTCCCTCCATCCCGGTCGAACCCCTTGGCCCACCACCGGGCGAACACTCCCGGCGCCAGCTCGGCTCCATAGCGCACCGCCCCGAACCCCCGTTCCTCGGCACCGCCTCCCACCTCTGCGTACCCCCCCACGGTGTCGGCCGCCCGCTTCGTGATCACGTTGATCACGCCGTTCACCGCGTTGGCCCCCCACATCGCGGCGCCCGGGCCCCGGATCACCTCGATCCGCTCCACGTCCTCCAGGAGCACGTCCTGGGCATCCCAGAACACCCCTGAGAAGAGCGGCGAGTACACGGTGCGGCCGTCGATCATCACGAGGAGCTTGTTGGCCCACCGGCCGTCGAACCCCCGCACCGAGAGCGCCCAGGTGTTGGCGTTGATCCGCCCCACATGGACGCCGGGCACCATGCGCAGGGCCTCGGCCAGGGTGGTGGCGCCGGTGCGCACCAGGTCCTCCCCCCGGATCACCGTGACCGGCCCAGCGGTCTCGGCCAGGCTCTGGGGCTTTCGGGCCGCCGTGGTGACCCGGATCTCCATCAGCCGTTCCAAGGGCAGTTCGGTCAGGTCCTCGGGCAGGGCCTCGGAGCCCCTCGCAGGCCGGGGTGAAGAAAGCAGACAGAGCGCCATCGCCCAGAGCACCACCCGTCTCCGGGCCCAGGAGCGGTGCGGGTCGGCCATGATCCCTCCTCTGGGACGGGGCCGGAGGCAGAGCCGACCCCTGTCACGGTTTCGTGCTCGCGTTTCCATGGCGTTCCTGCGGGTTTTACCCCAGGGCGCCCCGGCGACACAACCGCCGGCCTTGGCCCCGGGCGCGTGCGCCCCTACAATGTCCGCCCCCACCCACGCCCGAGGAGGCTCCATGGATCCCCAATGGACCCGGATCGACCTGGAGGACCGGGAGGTGTTCCTCCTGGGAACCGCCCACGTGTCTCGCCGTTCGGTGGAGGCCGTGCGCCGGGCCGTGGCCGAGCTCGGGCCGGATCGGGTGTGTGTGGAGCTCGATCCCGACCGCCTTCGGGCCCTGAGGGATCCGGACCGGTGGCGCCGGCTGGACCTGGTCAAGGCCCTTCGGAAGGGCCAGGGACCCGTCCTTCTGGCAAATCTCGCCCTGGCCGCGTTCCAGAAGCGGATCGGACTCGCCACCGACGTCAGGCCCGGGGAGGAGCTGTTGGCCGCCGTGGAGGAGGCCGAGGCCCGGGGGACCGCGGTCGACCTGGTGGATCGACCGATTCGGCTCACCCTGCTCCGAGCCTGGCGCCGAACCCGGTTCTGGCGGAAGCTCGGACTGTTGGGGGCCCTGGTGGCGAGCGCCTTCGAGGACGGGGAGCTGGACGAGGACGATCTGGCCCGGCTTCGGTCCACCGACACGCTCTCGGGTCTCCTAGAGGAGATGGCCCGGGCCGCACCCGAGGCCAAGGAGGTGCTGGTGGACGAGCGGGACCGCTACATGGCGGCCCGCATCCTCGGGGCGGGGGGGCGGCGGGTCCTGGCCGTGGTGGGCGCGGCCCACGTACCGGGCATCGCCCGGATCCTGCGGGACGGCTGCGACCCGGGGAACCCTTCCCGGCTCGAAGAGCTGCCCCCCCGGGGGTTCGTGTCCCGAGCGCTTCCCTGGGCGCTCCCCGCACTCGTGCTGGCCCTGTTCGCGGCCGGGTTCGCGGCCGGCGACACGGCCGCCCTCCGGCAGGCGGCATGGGCCTGGGTGCTCGCGAACGGGATCCTTGCCGCGGCCGGAGCGGCCGCGGCCCTGGGCCACCCGTTGACCGTGGCCTCGGCGTTCGTGGCCGCGCCCCTGACCTCGCTCAACCCCACAGTGGGGGCGGGCATGGTGACCGGCCTGGTGCAGGCCTGGGCCCAGCGCCCCCGGGTCCGGGACCTGGAGGGGCTGCTGGACGACCTGGCCCACTGGAAGGGTTGGTGGACAAACCGGGTGGCCCGGGTGCTCCTGGTGTTCCTCTTCTCCAATCTGGGCAGCGCGCTGGGAACCTTCGTGGCCTTCGGGTGGCTCAAGGACCTGGTGGGGTGAAGGCTTCCACGCGAGACGTTTCGGCCCGCCAGAGCATCCGTTTCCGGTGTCCGAGAAGAACGTTTGTCCAGAGAGCACATGGGCGGGAAAGAAGCAGGCAGAGCAACCCGACCAGTGGGCCTCCCATGGCGTCGGGCACCGGTACGGACCTTGAGAGCCTCCCGGCCGCCAGCCCCAGGAGCAAGAGCCCCACGGCGGTTCGCCCCGGCCGATGCCGCGCGTGGGCCCGAAGGACCGTTCCGGCCGATCGGGCCACGTAGCGCCACATGCTCGGGCACAACCGCGATTCCCGGGTTTTCGGGTTCGTCCGCACCGGCACCGTGGAGACTTTGACCCCCTGCGCCCCCGCCTGGATGAGCGTCTCCAAGGTGTAGGTGAAACGGTCCCTCACTTCGAGGACCTGCGCCACCTCGCGCGAAAAGGCCCGAAACCCGCTCGCCGCATCCCCAACGTCCAGCCCGGAAACCTTCGACACGACCCAGGACCCTAGCTTCTGAAGCCCCTTCTTCACGGGCGAAAACTCCTCCACCCCCTCTCCCCACCGCTCCCCCACCACCATATCGGCCCGCCCTTCCAGAATCGGTCGGACGAGGGGCTCGACCGCTCCGCCGTCGTACTGGTTGTCGCCATCCGTATTGACGATCACGTCGGCCCCAAGCTCGAGAGCCTCGTCGATGCCTGCGGCAAACGCCCGGGCCAGCCCCTGACGGGCCGAAAGCCGCACGAGGTGACCCACCCCGTGCCGAAGGGCCACCTCGGCCGTGCGGTCGGTGGACCCGTCGTCGATGACCAAGATCTCGACCTCGTCGAACCCCTCGACCTCCCGGGGCAGGTCCTCCAAGGTCGCCGGCAGGGTTGCCTCCTCGTTGTGGCACGGGATCTGGATCACGAGCTTCATGGGATCTCACGCCCTGGGGCCGAGAGGAGCGGCACGTCCCCGACGGCTCACGGACATCAGCCGGCGCCCGAGGGGGACCAGGAACGCCCCCGCATAGGGCAGGAGGAGGGGCATCAACACCCTCATGTACCGCGGGCTGCATACCGTCATCAGGTGCACGGGAACCAGGGTGACCACCGGGACGAGCCACACCCACCGGGCGGTTCGACTGGACCGGAGCGCCAGGAATCCCAGGAACGAGAGTGTCCATACGCCCCGGGAGACCCAGCGCAAGACCGGGCCCGGGAACCGCTCACCCGTGGGGTCCTCAAGCGGATACGTCCACACGGTGGACGAGCTGAAAAGGCCCACCAGCCGCGCCGGCGTGGCCCCCACGACGTCGGCCCCATGTTCGGCGAGAAACCCCTTCAGCCACGCCCGGTTCTCCCGCTCCAGCGCCAGGAGGTCCTCCGGCCCGTACCGTTCCCTCCAATGCCGGAAGTAGCGCACGTTCGCAGGAGGCGGCCCAAACGGCTCCTCCCCCAGGATGGCCACGCGGTAGCGCACGATGTCGTACACCCGACTCGCCGAGATTCCTACCGGCGCCGGGGAGAACCCAAGCCCCACCGAGGCGTTTCGCGCCGACCACAGGACCACGGGCCCGACCAGAGCCAGGGCGAACGCGACCGTCGTAGCCCAGGCGATCGGGCGCCTCGGCACCGCCCGGAACGCCGTGCCGACGAAACAGAGCGCGCCGATCGCCACCGCGGGCGCCAGGTTCAAGCGGTTGAGCACGACACTTGCCAGCAGAAGCCCGATCAGCGCCCCCCGAAGCGCCGCTCCCCTCCGGCAAGCCGCCTCCCGCCACCGGAGCAGCAGCCACGCGGCCAGGGTCACCTGGAGCATGGCCACCGGTTCCGTGGCGATCGTGGCTGCCGAGCCTCCGACGAAAGGCGTCAGCACGGCCACCGCCCCTCCCCAGGCCGCCACGGCCGGGTCCCGGGACAACCGCAAGAGCACGAGGTACCCCACCGCCACCGCCCCGGCCACCCACAACGCGTTCAACCACACGACCGCGGCCGGCCGGCGGCCCACCACGGAGTACACCCCTGCAACCAAGTACGGCACTACCGGCGTGCGGGTAATCTCGGGCCGGTAGGGCGGGCGAAGGTCGGCGGAGAACCCGTTCCCCGCTGCCAGGTTCGCCCCGATCGCCTCGTACATCGGGGAGTCCGGAAACCACACGGGCGTGGGGGACACGATCCAGTACACGCACACCAAAACCTCCGCAACGAACAGCCCGAACGCCACGGCAAAGGGGCGCAGAGCCCTCCGCCGATTACCCATTAGATTCCATAGAGCTGCCAACCGCACTCAATATAAATCCATTCTTTTTCCGTGCCCATCAAAGTAGACGGCAAACCTATAAAAACGCCAACCATCTTTCACCTTTTTTGCACTCACATAGGCAACAGCTCTACCCTTCGACCCCTCCATTGGAATAGCAAACATTACCGAGCTCTCGCTCTTCCTCCAACTCCACACCACTCCAAATTTCAAAGGCTGACCTAACTGTGAAGCCACTTCGTCGTTTTCAGATAACCTTTTAACAGCCTCAGTGTACGCCCACGTTGTTTTTAGGCTCTGATAGTCAAGAACATAGCAACCGTTGTCATTATTATGAGCACCAACACAACCAACCATTTAGCTCTGAAGACTTTCCCCATACCTTGGGCCTCCATCCACTTACGGACAGCACGACACCTGCTTTTCTGATATCCTGAAAAGGTGTATTGCATCAACAGAACCGGCAGAAACTCCTACCTGCCCATTGGGACCACGAGGGAAAGCCTGCACTGGACCCGAAAACCCAGGGAAGAAGGATGCACCTACCTGCCCAATACCGACGCTATAAACAAAACCGACACTGGGGCCGCTAGCAAGCAAATGAGAATAATACATAGGGGGCAAATTTAAAGAAATATCAAACTCGTAGTCAGGAACCATGACATTTACAGCAGCAGACACCAATCCAAGAAGATACCCAACCAGCCTCGATATTTTTGATATATTAACATTAACACTCAAACCAAGACCAGCAACAACTACGACATATTTACTCATATACATTTTTCCGTTAACACAATCCGATTCGGCCAGAGCAAATCCACCCCCCAATCCTCCAAAAATATACATATTCCCCAAAAGATTTACCCTAAAAAATATCCTAAGCCCATACGCATCAAAAAAACTTACCCCGTCATTCCCCACAAACTGATAAAAATTTATTCCCCCTTCTTCCTCTATAGGATCCCTCGTCACCCACCTCCCCAGCTCCGGCGAGTAGTACCGGTAGCCGTAGTAGACGAGCCCCGTCTCGTCGTCGTGGTACTTGGTCGAGAACCGAAAGGGGTTGTCCGCCGGGCCGGTGGCGTAGGTGACATTGCCGAACGGGTCGTACTCGTAGTGGGCGGTGACGGCACCCGTGGCCGTGTCCACGAGCTGGCCCACGTTGCCGTTGGCGTCGTACAGGTAGTGGTAGCTCGTGAGCCCGTCGGTGGAGAAGACGAGCCCCCCGATGCCGCCCGCGCCCTGCAGGCTGTCGCTGAGGTCGAGTCCCCATACGTAGGACCGTTTGACCTGCCCGTCGCCGTAGCGCTCCTGGATCAGGTTCCAACCGTCGTAGAGGAAGAGGGTCTCGCCGATGACGGTCCATGCCCCTGAGACGTACTGGAAGACGACCTTTCCCACCCGACGGCCCAGGTAGTCGTAGAAGAACCCGACCTTGGTGTCGCCGCTTGCAGGGGTGGCGGGCTCGACCGTGATGAGCCGGTTCTCGGCGTCGTAGGTGTAGCGTTTAGCTGCTGTGCCGTCGTCCCACGTGGTGAGGTTGCCGTCGGCGTCGTAGCCCAGCCCCACGCTCGTTCCCGGCTGGGC
>JAADGT010000029.1 GCA_013152215.1 Deltaproteobacteria bacterium | reverse complement strand
CGGGGCAAGGGACCTGCCTCCGGCCGGGCGCGAAGCCGGGCATCGAGATTCGCCGCGCAGGCACGGGACCGAAGAGCTGGTTTCATGACAACCCGGTGGAATCCAAACCCGTTTGCGGTCCGACCGTCAGAGGCGCTGCGCGGCGAGCTAAGGGGCCGCACCCGGCTCTCCGGCAGGTCCCTTGCCCCCCGAGCAGGGAGCGATAGCGCCTGTTTATCCGCCGGGTTAATAAGCCTTCTAGCCTCTTGGCCTTCCAGCCTTCAAGCGGGCCGAAGGCCCTGGACCGAAGACCGTCGACCGTTGACCGACGACCGAAGTTACATGGAAGTGCGCCTATTTTGTCATCTGGTTGATACGTATCAGTACTCGTCCAGCGCCCTTCGCACCGCGCCGAGGAGCTTGTCCTTGTCCACGGGCTTGAGCACGTAATTCCGGGCCCCCAGCTGCACGGCCTCGAGCACCTTGGCCTCGTGGCCCACCGCCGAGACCATGATCACCCGGCAGGCCGGGTCGATATCGCGCAGCAGCCGCAACACCTGGATCCCGTCCATGCCGGGCATGACCACGTCCAGGGTCACGACGTCGGGGAGCTCGCGTTCGTACATCTTTAGGGCCTCGGGGCCGCTCAGCGCCACCAGGACCCGGTACCCGGCTCCGCTGAGCATGTCGGCCAGCACCCGGGCCATGAACTCGGTGTCGTCCACCACCAGCACCGACTCCGTGTACGGTCGAGGCTTCACGGCACCTCCCTCCGCACGAGGGTGTCGCATCGCCACTCGTCGCGGGGTGCCGGGTGGTCGGCGTTGTAGTGGAGACCCCGGCTCTCCCGGCGGTGGGCGGCGCACCGCACCATGAGGTCGGCCACCTGGGCCAGGTTCCGCAGTTCCAGCAGGTCGGCCGAAGGCCGGTACCTGCGCAGATGGTCGCGGACCTCCTCGTGGATCAGGTCGACCCTCCGCCGGGCCCGGGACAGGCGGCGGTCGGTGCGTACGATCCCGACATAGTTCCACATGGTCCGGCGGATCTCGTCCCAGTTCTGGGTGACCACCACGTCCTCGTCGGGCTCCCGGCTGCCACCCGCCTCCCACGGCGGGGGCGGATCGATGGGCCCGGCCTGCAGAGTCCGGGCGCGCGCGTCCCGGGCCGCTGCCGCGGCGAACACCAGGGCCTCCAGCAGGCTGTTGCTGGCGAGGCGGTTGGCCCCGTGGAGTCCGGTGCACGCCACCTCGCCCACCGCGTACAGTCCCGGCACGTCCGATCGACCGTGCGTGTCGACCCAGACCCCGCCGCACAGGTAGTGGGCCGCCGGCACCACCGGGATCGGGTCCCGCGTGATGTCGATCCCGTACCGGAGGCACGCGGCGTGGATGCCCGGGAACCGGCTGCGCACGAACTCGGGATCCCGGTGGGTGATGTCCAGGAGCACGTGCTCGTCACCGGTGCGTTTCATCTCGGCGTCGATGGCCCGGGCCACCACGTCCCGGGGGGCCAGGCAGCCCCGGGGGTGGTATCGCTCCATGAACGTCTCACCGGAGCGCAGTCGCAGCACCCCGCCCTCGCCCCGCACCGCCTCGCTGATCAGGAAGTTCTTGGCTTGCGGGTGGTACAGGCAGGTGGGATGGAACTGCATGAACTCCAGGTTCGCCAGGGTTGCGCCGGCTCGGTAAGCCATGGCCAGGCCGTCGCCCGAGGCGATGTCGGGGTTGGAGGTGTACAGGTACACCTTGCCCGCGCCGCCGGTGGCCAGGCACGTGACGGGTGCCAGGAACGGCACGATCCGGCCCTCGGGGACGAGCACGTGGGCCCCCACGCACCGGCCCTCGGGGTCCCGGATCAGGTCCACCGCAAAGTGGTTCTCGAAGAACCGGATGTTCCCGCTCTCCCGGGCCCTGCGGAGCAGGGCCTGCTCCACCTCGCGGCCGGTCATGTCCCGGGCGTGCACGATGCGTCGGCGGGAGTGCCCGCCCTCCTGGCCCAGGTCGAAGGGAAGCCCGGCTCGCTTGGCCGGGGTGAACTCCACGCCCCAGCGGGCCAGCCTGCGGATGTGCTCGGGAGCCTCCCGCACCACCCGTTCGACCACCTCCCGGTGGCACAGCCCGGCCCCGGCCTCCAAGGTGTCGGCCACGTGGGACTCGAAGGAGTCCTCCGGGTCCAGCACCGCGGCAATGCCGCCCTGGGCGTAGTTGGTGTTGGACTCCCCCCGCTCCTTCTTGGTGACCACCCCCACGGTTCCGGTCTCGGCCACCTCGAGGGCGAACGTGAGCCCGCCGATCCCGCTGCCGAGCACCAGAAAGTCGAAACGCTCCATCGAGCCGGTCTCCTTGCCCCGGGTGGCCGGCGCGGCCGAAACTCCCATAAACCGCCGCCGAACGTAGTACAGGCGCGGTTCCACGGTCAAGGAACCGCCAGGAGGGTTTCTCCCGCCGGAAACGGTTTTTGGCCTCGCTGTAAAAGCGTTGAAAATACGGGTGGATGCGTTGACACGGCCGGATCCTGCTCGTAGGATGCGATCCCTGTCCCACCGCCACCCACAGGGCGCCGGCCTCGGGGGGAGGAGCCGCAAGGAGGGAGGATGGAGAAACGGGACGAAGCCATCGCCAAGATCCTGATGAAGGAGAGCGAGGAGTTTCGGCGGGAGATGGAGGCGCACCAGCGTTACGAGCGCATCCTGGAGGAGCTCAACCGCCGGCCCCACCTGACGCCGGACGAGGAGATGGAGCGCAAGAAGATCCAGAAGCTCAAGCTGGCCGGCAAGGATCGGATGGCCCGGATGATCCTGGCGTACCGCAAAGCCCACCCCGAAACCGGATCGAGAGACGCGCCGTGAGAAGCGACCGCATCACCCAGGGACTGGAACGGGCCCCCCATCGGGCCCTGCTCTCGGCCACCGGCATGCCGAGGAACGAGCTCGGCAAGCCTTTGATCGGGATCGCGTCCAGTTTCACCGACCTGATCGCCGGCCATGTGGGTATGCGCGATCTGGAGCGGTTCGCCGAGAAGGGCGTCCACGCCGGGGGCGGCTACCCGTTCCTGTTCGGCGTACCGGGCATCTGCGACGGCATCGCCATGGGCCACGGCGGCATGCGCTACAGCCTGCCCAGCCGCGAGCTCATCGCGGACATGATCGAGAGCGTGGTCGAGGCCCACAGCCTCGACGGCCTGGTGCTCCTGACCAACTGCGACAAGATCACCCCCGGCATGCTGATGGCCGCGGCCCGGCTCGACGTGCCGTCCATCGTGGTGACGGCCGGGCCTATGATGGCCGGCCGGTACCGGGGTCGTCGGCTCAGCTTCGTGCGGGACACCTTCGAGGCCATGGCCCGGCATCAGGCCGGGGAGATCGGGGCCGAGGAGCTGGAGGCCTGCGAGCAGGAGGCCTGCCCCGGGTGCGGCTCGTGCCAAGGGCTGTACACGGCCAACACCATGGCCTGCCTGACCGAAGCCCTGGGCATGAGCCTGCCCGGCTGCGGCACCGCCTTGGCCGTGAGCGCGAGGAAGCGCCATCTGGCCTACGCCAGTGGCCAGCGGGTGGTGGAGCTGGTACGGCAGGGGGTCCGGCCCCGGCACGTCATGACCCCCGGCGCGTTCGCCAACGCGATCCGCCTGGACCTGGCCCTGGGGGGCAGCACCAACTCCGTGCTCCACCTGTGCGCCATCGCCCGCGAGGCCGGGGTGGACCTGCCCCTGGAGCGGTTCGACGAGCTGAGCCGCGAGACCCCCCAGCTGTGCTCCCTGCGTCCCGCCGGGGACCACTTCATGGAGGACCTGGACGCGGCCGGCGGGGTGATGGCGGTACTCCACCGGCTGGAGGACCGGGTGGCCGAGGCCCCGTCGGTGGCGGAGGTGTCGGTGCGCCAGGCGGCGGCTTCGGTGGAGTGGCTCGACGAGGAGGTGATCCGATCCGCGGAGGAGCCGGTGCGGCCCGAGGGGGGCATCGCGATCCTGCGAGGGAGCCTGGCGCCGGACGGGGCCGTGGTGAAGCAGTCGGGGGTGAGCCCGGGCATGATGCGGTTCGTGGGCACGGCCCGGTGCTTCGACTCGGAAGAGGCGGCCATGGCCGCCATCATGGGGGGCGAGATCCGGTCGGGCACCGTGGTGGTGATCCGGTACGAAGGACCCCGGGGTGGGCCGGGCATGCGGGAGATGCTGGCGCCCACCGCCGCGCTGATGGGCATGGGCTTGGGGGAGAGCGTGGCCCTGGTGACCGACGGTCGGTTCAGCGGGGGCACCCGGGGGCCGTGCGTGGGTCATGTGAGCCCCGAGGCCGCGGCCGGTGGCCCCATCGCCCTGGTGCGGGACGGCGACGAGGTGGAGCTGGACATCCCCGGCCGGCGGCTCGAGCTACGGGTGGACCCCGCCGAGCTCGAGGCCCGTCGCGGCCGGTGGGTCGAGCCCGAGCCCAAGGTCTCGGCCGGCTGGCTCCTTCGTTACGCTCGACTTGTTACCTCGGCCAACACCGGGGCCGTGCTGCAGGGCTGATCCGATCCGTTCGTAGGTTCCGCCGGCGGCCGGCCCCCATGGGCCGGCCGTTGGCGCATCAGGGCCCCGCGGACGGAATTCCGGCCGCACGCGAAGCCGGGCATGAGGTTCGCCGCGCAGGCTCGGGGCAGCAACAATGGTTCCATGACCGTGGGCCGGGGACGGACGGCGAGCGTAAGAGGCGCTGCGCGGCGAGCTAAGAAGCCGCACGCGGCGCTCCACCAGGCCCCATGCCCCCCGAGACCGTGAGGTGACGCCAAAGGGGCGTGGTCACGCTTGGAACGCTGGGAAATCAGGTAGGTTTTCAAGCCTCCTAGCATCCCAGCCTCCTAGCGTCCTAGCCGAAATTACAGTCAAGGAGGTAACCGTGGAACGGACCGGTGCCGAGATCTTCGTGGAGAGCCTGCGCAAGGAAGGGGTGCACACCCTGTTCGGCTACCCCGGCGGGGTGGTGCTGAACATCTACGACGTGCTGTACGACTCGGACATCCGCCACATCCTGGTCCGGCACGAGCAGGCGGCGGTGCACGCGGCCGACGGGTACGCGCGGGTCACCGGCGAGGTGGGGGTGGCCCTGGTCACCTCGGGCCCCGGCGCCACCAACACCGTCACCGGCCTGGCCACGGCCTACATGGACTCGGTGCCGATCGTGGTGTTCTCGGGCCAGGTGCCCACCCACCTGATCGGCAACGACGCGTTCCAAGAGGCCGATATCGTGGGCATCACCCGGCCGTGCACCAAGCACAACTACCTGGTCAAGGACGTCCGGGACCTGGCCCGGATCATCAAGGAGGCGTTCTACCTGGCCCGTTCGGGCCGTCCGGGGCCGGTGCTGGTGGACCTGCCCAAGGACGTGATCGTGGGCCGCACCGAGTACGTGTACCCCGAGACCGCCAAGCTCCGGGGGTACAACCCGACGTACGAGGGGCACCTGGGCCAGATCAAAAAGGCCCTGAAGGCCATCCACGAGTCCCGTCGGCCGGTGGTGTACGCGGGCGGCGGCGTGATCCTGTCGAACGCGTCCCGGGAGCTGACCGAGTTCGCCCGGCGGCTCAGGCTGCCGGTGACCACCACCTTGATGGGCCTGGGTGGGTTCCCGGGAAGCGACCCCCTGTTCCTGGGTATGCTGGGCATGCACGGCACCTACCGGGCGAACATGGCGGTGAGCCACGCCGATCTGCTGGTGGCGGTGGGGGCCCGGTTCGACGACCGGGTGACCGGCAAGATCGACGAGTTCGCGCCCAACGCGAAGATCGTCCACGTGGACATCGACCCCACCTCCATCTCGAAGAACGTGCAGGTGGACATCCCCATCGTGGGCGACGCCAAGAACGTGCTGAAGAAGATGCTCGGGCTGGTCCACGGCCCCGAGTGGGAGGACCGGGACGAGGCCCTGCGGGAGTGGCACGGCGAGATCGAGGCGTGGCGTCGGGCCCACCGGATGGACTACGGCCAGGGCAAGGACGTGATCAAGCCCCAGTACGTGGTGGAGCAGCTCCACGAGGCCACGGGGGGCCGCTGCATCGTGTCGACCGAGGTGGGCCAGAACCAGATGTGGGCGGCCCAGTACTTCCGCCTGGAGGAACCCCGGTGCTGGCTGACCTCCGGGGGCCTGGGCACCATGGGCTACGGGTTCCCGGCGGCCATCGGCGCCCAGGCCGCGTTTCCGGACCGGGTGGTGATCGACATCGCCGGGGACGGCTCGATCCAGATGAACATCCAGGAGCTGGCCACGGCCGTGCAGTACGAGCTGCCGGTGAAGGTGGCCATCCTGAACAACGGGTTCCTGGGCATGGTGCGGCAGTGGCAGGAGCTGTTCTACGATCGCAGATACTCCCATACCCGCATGGACGTGGCCCCCGATTTCGTGAAGCTGGCCGAGGCATACGGCGCCCTGGGGCTCCGGGCGACCCGGCCCGAGGAGGTGCGGCCGGTGATCGAGCAGGCCCTGGCCCACTCGGGCCCGGTGCTGATGGACTTCCACGTGGACCCCGAGGAGGGGGTGTACCCCATGGTGCCGGCCGGGGCTCCCCTGACCAAGATGCTGCTGCTGTAACGGAGGGCTTCCCATGCGCCATACGATCAACGTGCTGGTGGAGAACGAGTTCGGGGTGCTGGCCCGCGTGGCGGGGCTGTTCAGCGGCAGGGGGTTCAACATCGACAGCCTGTCGGTGGCCGAGACCCAGGACCCCACGGTGAGCCTGATGACCATCGTCACCCGGGGCGACGACCAGATCATCGAGCAGATCCTCAAGCAGCTGCGCAAGCTGGTGAACGTGCTCAAGGTGACGGACCTCCACGAGGGGCAGTACCTGGACCGGGAGCTGGTGCTCGTGAAGGTGGCGGCCACGGCCGAGACCAAGCCGGAGATCCTCCGGCTCATGGACATCTTCCGGGGCAAGATCGTGGACGTGAGCCCCAAGACCTACACGGTGGAGGTGACGGGCGGCGAGGACAAGATCCGCGCCGTCCTGGAGCTGCTGCGGCCCCTGGGCATCAAGGAGGTGGTGCGCACGGGCAAGGTGGCCATGCCCAGGGGCATGCAGAACGGGGGATGACCCTCGGACGTTTTGGTCCGGGTCCATTGCCGGCGGCGGGCATGGGTTTCAGGAGCCAGAATTCAGGGGACAGGAGCCAGAAGAAAGGCAAAGACAATGTGGCCACAGCGGCGTCGTGGGACCAAGACCTGTCCACTGACATCTGTCCTCTGACCCCTGATCCCCATGCCCCCGAGGCGGTGAGATGACGCCAAAGAGGCGTGGTCATACTTGGAATGCTGGGAGATCACGGAGGCTTTCAAGCCTTCTAGCATCCTAGCCTTCTAGCTTCCCAGCCGTTTCGCTTTTCAGCCTTCAACAAAGGAGCGTTGCGATGAAGATCTACTACGACAAGGACGCGGACCTCGGGCTCCTCAAGGACAAGACCATCGCGGTGATCGGGTACGGGAGCCAGGGCCACGCCCACGCGAACAACCTGCGCGACTCGGGCCTGAACGTGGTGGTGGGGCTGCGGCCCGACGGGGCCTCGGCCGGCAAGGCACGGGCCGCGGGGTTCGAGGTGCTGCCGGTGGACGAGGCCGCCCGCAAGGCCCAGGTGGTCATGATCCTCCTGCCCGACGAGCTCCAGGGCGAGGTGTTCCGCAGCCAGATCGCCTCGGCCCTGGAGCCGGGCGACTACCTGGCCTTCGCCCACGGGTTCAACATCCACTTCGGCCAGATCGTGCCCGCCGAAGGGGTCAACGTGTTCATGGTGGCCCCCAAGGGGCCCGGCCACCTGGTGCGGGCCGAGTACGAGCGGGGCCGGGGCGTGCCGTGCCTCATCGCCGTGGACCGGGACCCGGCCGGCAACACCCGGGACGTGGCCCTGGCCTATGCCTCGGCCATCGGCGGCGGTCGGGCCGGCGTGATCGAGACCACCTTCCGGGAGGAGACCGAGACCGACCTGTTCGGGGAGCAGGCCGTGCTGTGCGGCGGGGTGACAGCCCTGATCCAGGCCGGGTTCGAGACCCTGGTCGAGGCCGGGTACGCTCCGGAGATGGCCTACTTCGAGTGCCTGCACGAGCTCAAGCTGATCGTGGACCTGATCTACGAGGGCGGCATCGCCAACATGCGTTACTCGGTGTCGAACACGGCCCAGTACGGCGACCTCACCCGGGGTCCCCGGGTGATCGACCCTCGGGTCAAGGCCGAGATGAAGCGGATTCTGGAGGAGATCCAGACCGGGCAGTTCGCCCGGGAGTGGATCCTGGAAAACAGGGCCGGCCGGCCGGTGTTCAACGCCCTGACCCGCCGGGGCGACGAGCACCCCATCGAGGAGGTGGGTCAGCGGCTGCGGTCCATGATGCCCTGGCTCCAGGAGGGGCGGTTGGTGGATCGGTCCAAGAACTAGCAGGGCGGCCGAACGGGGCGCCGCCCGAGGGGAACTGCCATGGAGATGGTGAAGATCTTCGACACGACTTTGCGCGACGGGGAGCAGAGCCCCGGCGCATCCATGAACCTCGAGGAAAAGCTGCGGGTCGCCCAGGCCTTGGAGCGGCTGCGGGTGGACGTGATCGAGGCCGGGTTCCCGATCTCGTCCCAGGGCGACTTCGACGCGGTGAAGATGATCGCCGACAAGGTGCGGGGGTGCGAGGTGGCGGGGCTGGCCCGGGCCAACCGGGCCGACATCGACCGGGCCTGGGAGGCCCTCAAGGGGGGTGAGAACCCCCGCATCCACACGTTCATCGCCACCAGCCCGATCCACATGGAGCACAAGCTCCGCAAGTCGCCGGATCAGGTGCTGGAGCAGGCCGTGGAGGCCGTGAAGCACGCATGCCGGTACACCTCGAACGTGGAGTTCTCGGCCGAGGATGCGGTGCGCAGCGACCTGGAGTTCCTGTGCCGGGTGGTGGAGGCCGTGATCGAGGCCGGGGCCACCACCGTGAACATCCCCGACACGGTGGGCTATGCCGTGCCGGAGGAGTTCGGGGAGATGATCCGGCGGATCATGGAGCGGGTGCCCAACATCGACCGGGCCGTGGTGTCGGTGCACTGCCACAACGACCTGGGGCTGGCCGTGGCCAACTCGCTGGCGGCCGTGGAGGCCGGGGCCCGGCAGGTGGAGTGCACGATCAACGGCATCGGTGAGCGGGCCGGGAACGCCTCGCTGGAGGAGCTCGTGATGGCCCTGCGCACCCGGGCCGACCGCCTGCCCTACTCGACCCGGGTCGAGACCCAGCACATCTACCCCACCAGCCGGCTGGTCAGCCTGATCACGGGCCTGCCGGTCCAGCCCAACAAGGCGGTCGTGGGCGCCAACGCGTTCGCCCACGAGTCGGGCATCCACCAGGACGGGGTGCTCAAGGAGAAGACCACCTACGAGATCATGACCCCCGAGAGCGTGGGCATCCCCACCAACGCCCTGGTGCTGGGCAAGCACTCCGGCCGACACGCGTTCCGGGAGAAGGTCAAGGCCCTGGGCTACGACCTCACGGACGAGCAGATGGAGAGCGCCTTCGAGGCGTTCAAGGCCCTGGCCGACAAGAAGAAGACGGTCTACGACGAGGATGTGGACGCCCTGATCGCCGAGCAGGTGCTGCGGCTGCCCGACCGGTACCGCCTGCTGTACCTGAACGTGAACTCGGGCACGGTCACCGTGCCCACCGCCACGGTGCAGCTCCTCATGGACGGGGTGGCCCGCCAGGAGGCCGGGTTCGGCGACGGCCCGGTGGACGCGGCCTTCTCGGTGATCAAGAAGCTCACCGGCCGCAAGCCGCGCCTGGTGCACTTCTCCATCAACTCGATCACCGGCGGCACCGACGCCCAGGCCGAGGTGAGCGTGCGCATCGAGGAGGACGGGGTGCTGGCCAACGGCCAGGCCGCCGACACCGACATCGTGGTGGCCTCGGCCAAGGCGTTCGTGCACGCCCTGAACAAGCTGGAGCACCGGAAGCAGAAGAGCTTCGCGGCCCACCTGTGAGGTCGCGGCAGACGTCGGGGGCGCCGGCCGGGCCGGCGCCCCTCCCCTTTTGCCTGTTCGTGAGGACCCCATGACCATCACCGAAAAGATTCTCGCGGCCCACGCCGGTCTCGACCGGGTGGAGCCGGGCCAGATCGTGAGCGTCAAGGTGGACGTGGCCCTGGGCAACGACATCACCGCGCCCATCGCGATCCGCGAGTTTCGGCGCATCGGCGCAGAGCGGGTGTTCGACCGCTCCCGGGTGGTGCTGGTGCCCGACCACTTCGCCCCCAACAAGGACATCGCCAGCGCCGAGCAGTGCAAGGTCCTCCGGGAGTTCGCCCGGGAGCAGGATCTGGATCACTACTTCGAGACCGGCGAGATGGGGGTGGAGCACGCGCTGCTGCCCGAGCAGGGCATCGTGGTGCCGGGTGACGTGGTGATCGGGGCCGACAGCCACACCTGCACCTACGGCGCCCTGGGCGCCTTCTCCACCGGGGTCGGGTCCACGGACCTGGCCGCGGCCATGGTGACGGGCGAGGCCTGGTTCAAGGTGCCCGAGTCCATCAAGTTCGTGTACCGCGGGGAGCTCCCGCCGTGGGTGGAGGGCAAGGACCTGATCCTGTACACGATCGGCCTGATCGGCGTGGACGGGGCCCTGTACCGGGCCATGGAGTTCACCGGGCCCGTGATCGAGCGCCTGGGCATGGACGACCGGCTGACCATGGCCAACATGGCGATCGAGGCGGGCGGCAAGAACGGCATCATCGCCCCGGACGCCACGACCCGGGCCTATGTGGAGGGCCGGGCCAAGCGGCCGCCCGTGTACTACCGGAGCGATCCCGACGCCCGGTATGCGGAGGTGATCGAGATCGACGTGGGCCGGATCCGGCCCCAGGTGGCCTTCCCCCACCTGCCCTCCAACACCCGGGCCATCGACGACGTGGGCGAGGTGCCCATCGACCAGGTGGTGATCGGCTCGTGCACCAACGGCCGGATCGAGGACCTGCGGCGGGCCGCCCGGGTGCTCCGGGAGCAGAGGGTGGCCAAGTACGTGCGGTGCATCGTGATCCCGGCCACCCAGGAGATCTACCGCCAGGCCATGCGCGAGGGCCTGCTGGAGGTGTTCCTGGACGCCGGCTGCGCGGTGTCCACCCCCACCTGCGGCCCGTGCCTCGGCGGGCACATGGGCATCCTGGCCAAGGGCGAGCGGGCGGTGGCGACCACGAACCGGAACTTCGTGGGCCGCATGGGCCATCCGGAGAGCGAGGTGTACCTGGCGAGCCCCTCGGTGGCCGCGGCCAGCGCGGTGAAGGGGCGGATCGCGAGCCCCGAGGAGGTGGTGGCATGAAGTTTCGCGGACGGGTGTGGAAGTTCGGCCCCGACATCGACACCGACCGGATCATCCCGGCCCGGTACCTGAACACCAGCGACCCGGCCGAGCTGGCCAAGCACTGCATGGAGGACGCGGACCCGGAGTTCGTGGCCAAGATGAGGCCCGGCGACATCATTCTGGCCGACAAGAACTTCGGGTGCGGATCGAGCCGGGAGCACGCGCCGATCGCCATCAAGGCGGCCGGGGTGTCGTGCGTGATCGCCCGCAGCTTCGCCCGGATCTTCTACCGGAACGCGTTCAACATGGGGCTGCCGATCTTCGAGTGCCCCGAGGCGTTCGACGGGATCGAGGAGGGCGACGAGGTGGAGGTGGACGCCGGGACCGGCCGGATCCGGAACCTGACCCGCGGCACCGAGTTCCGGGCCGCCCCCATTCCGCCGTTCATGCAGGAGCTGATCGCCGACGGCGGCCTGATGGCCCACATCGCCAAGCGCGCCGGCAAGGGCTGACCGGGCCCACGGTTCAGGAGCCCCCTGATCCCCATGCCCCCCGCACCGTAAGGCGGAGGCGAAGAGGCGTGGTAATGCCTAGAAGGCGTGGGAATCCGAAAGGTTTTAAAGCCTCCCAGCTTTCTAGCTTTCCAGCCTTCCAGCGGGCCGAAGGCCCAGACCAACGACCGAAGTTCCATGGGTTTGCCGTGGCCCCGCCGGGGTTCCGAGACCTTGTGGCCCGGGAGCTCCGGGCCCTCGGCCTGGCCCCGACCCCCGAGGAGGGAGGGGTGTCGTTCCGGGGCACCTGGGACGACCTGGGGCGGGTGAACCTGTGCTCGGCCGTGGCGAGCCGGGTGCTGGTGCGGGTGGCCCGGTTCCGGGCGGAGCGCCCGGCAGAGGCGGCCCGTCACCTCGCTCGGATCCCCTGGGGCGCTTGGCTCCCTCCGGGGGCCGGGGTGGAGGTGCGGGTGGCCCGCCGCCGGAGCCGCCTTCACTCCGGGGCCCTGACGGATGCGGTGCGCGCGGCCGTGGAGCGGTCCGTGGGCCCCCCGGCGGGGAGCCCTCCGTTCCGGGTGCAGGTGCGCGCGGTGGCCGGGGAGGTGGTGGTCAGCCTGGACACCTCGGGCGACCACCTCCACCGCCGGGGCTACCGCCTGGACCCCGGCACGGCGCCCCTTCGGGAGAACGTGGCCGCGGCCCTTCTCCTGGCGGCCGGTTGGGAGGGGCAGGAGCCCCTGCTCGACCCCATGGCGGGCGCGGGAACCCTGGCCGTGGAGGCGGCCCGGATGGCCTGCGGCATGGCTCCCGGGTGGCAGCGGGCGTTCGCGTTCGAGCGGATGGTGCCCCACGATCCGAGCCGGTGGGAGACGGTGCGGGCCGAGGTCCTCGCCCGGGCGCGCCGCCCGGCGCCGGTGCCGGTGTTCGCCTCGGACCGGGATCCGGAGGCGGTGGCCCGCACCCGTCAGGCGGCCCGGAGGGCCGGGGTGGCCGGGGAGTTGCAAGCCGCGTGTGTGGCGTTAGAATGCCTGACTCCTCCGTGCCCCCGGGGACTGCTGGTGGCTGATCCCCCCCACGGCGTCCGGCTGGGGGGCCGGCGCGAGGCCCTCGAGGCCCTGGCCGCGGCGTTGAAGGGGCCGTTCCGGCGGTGGCGGTGGGGCATCCTGACCCCGGACCCCGCGGCACTGGAGATGATGGGACTGGCGTCTCGGCGGGTTCGACGCCTTCGCCACGGGGGAAGGACGCTGTTCTGGGCCCTGGGCGGCCCGGAGGGATAGCCCGGCGAAAAAGCGGGCTCGTTTCTCCGGAGAGCGAAGGGACCGCGCCCGGCACTCCGGCAGGTCCCTTGCCCCCGATCAGGGAGGTGAGCGCACCCATTTGTCGCCGGGTTAATGACGGGTTGGGCGTCCCTGAGGGGACGGAAAGGGCGAGCGCATGGCAGGGGAAGACGGGGGGATTCCCTGGAAGGAGGTCGTGGAGGCGTTGGCCACCCCGGTGAGCCTGCACGGCCCGGACCGCACCGTGCTGTACCAGAACCCGGCCCACCGCAGGACGTTCGGACCGGCCGAAGGGCGGCGGTGCCACGAGTTCCTGTGGGGGCGGGCGGCGCCCTGTGCGGGGTGCCCCCTGGGTGGGGAGGAGGGGGCGGCGCTACGCGAGGTGGACCTGTCCGGTGGTCGGGCGGTGATCACCGCGGTGCCCGTTGGGGCCGGACGGGCCGTGGTGATGGAGTGGATGGGGCCCCGGTCGCCCCGACAGTGGGTGCTGGAGACCCTCCACCGGGCCTTCGAGGTGGCGGACACGGCCATGTTTGTGGAGGAGCTGAACGGCCGGATCCTCGACGTGAACCGGGCCGCCGAGCTCCTGTTCGACATGCCCCGGGACCAGTTGGTGGGCCGAACCGTGGCCGAGCTGCTGCCGCCGGAGACCCTGGAGCTGGTGCCGGCGGTGCGGGAGGATCTGGCCCGACACGGCCGGTTCGAGCTGGAGGCGTGGCAGTCCCGCCCGGACGGCAGCCGGTTCCTTGCCCGGGTTGCCGGGGTGCTCCACCGGGACCCGGAGGGGGAGTTCGTGGTGGTCACGGTGCGCGACGTGACGGCCGAGCGCCTGGAGAAAGAGGCCCTGGCCGAGCGAAATCGTGAGCTGGAGGGGTTCCTGTACGCGGTGGCCCACGATCTGCGCGGCCCCCTGGGCACGGCCCGAGGGTATGCGGCGCTCCTGGAGGAGCGGTTGCGATGTGGGCGCCCGGACGGAGCCGAGGGAATGTGCCGCCAGCTCCGGAGCCAGGTGGATCGCCTGGGGGGGCTGCTGGAGGACCTCCTGGCCTTTGCCCGCATCGGCGCGGAGCGTCCGGCGGTCCGGAGCCTGGACCTGGCCGCGGCCTGCCGAAGCGCCTGGACCGATCTTGGGCTTCGGGTGGAGGAGACCGGGGCGGAGATGGAGCTGGACGACCCCTTGCCACGGGTACGCATGGCACCCGTGCGGCTTCACCAGGTGCTCCTCAACCTGTTCGGCAACGCGCTGCGGTACCGTCGGCCGGACGTGCAGCCCCGGATCCGGGTTCGCCGGGCGGGGCAGGAGGAAGCAGATCCCAAGCCGGGGTACGTGTGCGTGGTGGTGGAGGATAACGGCCCGGGCATCCCCAAGGAGATGAAGGAGAGGGTGTTCCACCTGTTCGTCCGGGGCCAGGAGCGCAAGGGCAGCGGGGTGGGGCTGGCCATCGTGCGCCGGGTGGTGGCGGCCGAGGGCGGGCGGGTATGGCTCCGGTCCACGCCCGGTGAGGGCTGCCGGTTCTACCTGGAGCTGCCGGAGGCCGAGGCATGACCGGCGTCGTGCTGTGCAACATGGGCGGGCCGGACTCGCTTCAGGCGGTCCGGCCCTTTTTGGAGAACCTGTTCTCCGACCCCGAGATCCTGCGGTTTCCCCTGTCGGGGATCCTCCAGCGGCCCCTGGCCCGGTGGATCAGCCGGAGGCGGGCGCCCATGGTGGCCGAGCGGTACCGCCGCATCGGGGGGAGGAGCCCCATCGGCGAGATCACCCGGGCCCAGGCCCACGCCCTCGCTTCGACGCTGGGCCCGCACTGGGTCGTGACCGTGGCCATGCGCTACTGGCATCCCCGGGCCCGCGAGGCCGCGGCCGAGCTTCGTGGCCGGGGGGTGACCGGCATCGTGGTGCTTCCCCTGTATCCCCAGTACAGCCGGGCCACCACGGGGTCGAGCCTGGCCGATCTGGACGCCGGCCTCGCCGCCGAGGGCCTGGGCGATCTTCCCAAAAGGGTGGTGCGCTCGTGGCACGACCACCCGGCCTACCTCGACGCCCTGGCCGAGGCCGTGGCCGAGGGCCTTCGAGGGTTCGACGGCGCCACGGTGCTGTTCAGCGCCCACAGCCTGCCGATGAAGCTGATCGAGCAGGGGGACCCCTACCTGAAGCAGGTGCGGGCCACCGTGGCCGGGGTCGTGGAGCGGCTGGGGACCCCCCCCTACCGTCTGGCCTTCCAGAGCCGCACCGGCCCGGTTCGCTGGCTCGGCCCGGGCGTGGAGGAGACCCTCGAGGCCCTGGCGGCCCAACAGGTCCGCCGGGTGCTCGTGGTGCCGGTGAGCTTCGTCTCGGACCACATCGAGACCCTGTACGAGATCGACGTGGAATACGCGGGCCTGGCCCGCACCCTCGGCATCCGGGAGTTCCGTCGGTGCCCCGCCCTGAACACCCGGCCCTCCTTCGTCCAAGCCCTGGCCCGGCTCGCGCGAGACGCGGCCCAGGACCTGGGGTGAGTTCCCTCGGGAATCCCTGGTGAGCCGCAAGAAGCGGTCGGTTTGCCATCGACCGGGGGTCGGTCTATAAGGGAGTCTCGTCAGGCCCCTGCGGGGCCCGGCAACGGGGAGGGTAACGTTGCCTGATCCGGGGGCCCAGCCGGCGGCGGGGCATGGGGCCTGCTTCCGGCCGCGTGCGAAGCCGGGCATTGAGATTCGCCGCGCAGGCGCGGGGCACGGGCGGTGGTTTCATGACCGTTCGGTGGGGCACGAACGAACTCACGGTACGAGCGTTGGAGGCGCTGCGCGGCGAGCTAAGGAGCCGCACGCGGCTCTCC
>JAADGT010000223.1 GCA_013152215.1 Deltaproteobacteria bacterium | reverse complement strand
GTCGCCGCCGAGCCTTTTTGAACGGAGCGCCCCTGTGGAGGTCATCCCCTCCCAGGGGCGCTCCTTTTTTCGTGCCCGTTAAAGCTCAGTTTCACCCGTTTGGCCCGTCCTCCCGACTCCTCATGGCCTCGTGCACGAGACGCACGATCTCCGCCGAACGCAAGGGCTTCCATGCGAACGCGCTGACACCGAGTTCCGCGGCCTTCTCGGGACCGAGATCGGGATCGAACCCCGTGCATAGGATCACGGGGAGCCCGGGATGGGAGGCCCACAGATCCGGAAGAAGGGCCGTCCCCCGGCCGTCGGGCAGGGTCTGATCCAACACAGCTGCGTCGAGCCGATTTTCCCGGGCGATTCGACGCGCCTCCTCCACGGTGGCTGCCGTGAGCACCTGGAACCCAGCCTCTTCCAGGGCTTCGGCCGCCAGTTCTCGGATCGTCTCCTCGTCGTCCAGGAAGAGCACGGTGCCCGAGGCGTGCGCAGCGTGCTCGGGTGCGGTGCCCAGGGGCCCGGCGCAGGGGGCGACCCCCGGCGTGTGTGTGGGCGTCGGTAGGTACAGCCGGAACTCGGTGCCCGTGCCGGGGGAGCTTTGAAGGGTCACCGCCCCCCCACAGGCGGTCACCACGGCGTGCACCACGGCCAGCCCCAGCCCCGTTCCCTGCCCGGGGGGCTTGGTCGTGAAGAACGGCTCGAACACCCGGGCCTGGAGCTCGGGGGGGATCCCGCTTCCGGTGTCCTTCACGGACAGGAGGGCGAACGGCCCGGGACGGAGGCCGGGCGGCCGCCCCCCATCCGGATCCAAGGGGCCCTCAAGACGAATCTCGATCCGCCCTTCCCTCTCGCCGATGGCGTGGGCCGCGTTGGTACAGAGATTCATTACGACCTGATGAAGCGTGGAGGGGTCGGCGAGCACCCGAAGCCCGGGATCGGACTCCAGGTGCAGGGAGACGTGCACGTTAGCCGGTAGGGTGGCAGACACGAGCTCACCCGCTTCGTGGACCAACGCCGCGAGGTCCACGGGAACACGCCGGCGCGCTCTGGGGCGGCTGAACGAGAGCACCCGGGCCACGAGGTCCCGGGCGCGCTCGGCCGCTTGGATGAGTTTGTCCAGGTTCCTGCGGGGGCGGCTGTCTGGGGCCAGGCTGCCGGCCACCAGGTCGGCGTACCCCAGGATGGGTTGAAGAAGGTTGTTGAGTTCGTGGGCGATGCCGCCGGCGAGCACGCCGAGGGCCTGAAGCTTCTGGGCCACCGCCATCTGGTGCTCCAGCTCGGCCTCGTGGGTGACATCCCGCACGGCCACCAACACCTCCCCGGTCCCGCTGGGGGCGAGGCGGGCCTCGAACACATGGCGTCTGGAACGGATCTCCCGCTGGAACTCCAGGTGTCCGGTCTCGCCGCTGGCCAGGCACTGCGCCATCACCCCGGCCGCTTCCGGAGGCAACGGCCCCTCGTCATCCACCCGCCGGCCCACGCATCGGGCCGCCTCCTCAGCCAAGGGGAATCGCTCCGGCGCCACAGCGTCCAAGTAGGTGCCGTCGGCGGCCACCCGCAGGAGGAGATCGGGCAGTGCCTCCACCAAGGCGCGGTACCTTCGTTCGCTTTCGGCCACGCGCTTCAGGGCCAGATTCGCCCGGTGGATGTGCCGGACCCGATGGCCCAGGAGCCTCCAGCTGAGGGGTTTGCCCAGAAAGTCCGTGGCCCCGGACTCGAAGGCTTCCTCCAGTGCCTCGTTGTCGTCCCGGTCGGTCATGACCACTACGGGCACGGTGGCTCCCCGGTGGGTATCGCGGATCCGGCGGCACAACGTGAGACCGTCGACCCCCGGCATCCGTACGTCCAGGAGGACAACGTCTGGCAGGTGAGTCTGGAACGCCTCCCACGCCCGATCGCCGTCCACCGCCTCGATCACCTCGAACCCGGCGCGCTCCAAGGTGGCCCGGATCAGGATTCGGGTGGTGGGCTCGTCGTCGGCCACGAGGACCCGGGGGAGATTCGATTCCTTCGAGGTCATCCCGCCCCTCCCTTCGGAGGCCAGCGCCCCAGGGCTCCGGTCACCTCGGCGTAGATGTCTTTCAGGTTCTTGGCCAGAGCCCGGGCCTCCTCCAATTTCCCGCGGCGTAATGCGGTGTCAATGCCCTTGCACCGTTCGGACAGCCGATGCGCCCCCACGTTGGCGGCTGCCGATTTGAGGGCGTGGGATGCCTCCCGGGCGTCGGTCGGGTCTCCCCCGTCTCGGAGCCCCTGACGGATGCGCTCCACCAGCGGGCCGGACGAAGCGAGGAACGCGTCGGTCACCTTCCGGGCGAGCTCCGGGGCGAAGGCGCCGAGGACCTCCGGATCCACGGGAGAGCAGGATCCACCCGCGCCCGGGCTGGGCTCGATCCACCGTGCCAGCACCTCGGCGAGTTGGGCCCGACGGAACGGTTTGGCCAGGTAGTCGTCCATGCCGGCCGCAAGGCAGGCCTCCCGGTCGCCGGCCAGGGCATGCGCGGTGAGGCCGACGATCGGGATCCGTCCCCCCCGGGCGCGGATCTCCCGGGCGGCCTCATACCCGCTCATCCCGGGCATCTGGCAGTCCATGAAGACGAGATCGTATCCTCCCCGGGCCCAGGCCTGGACGGCGTGCCCTCCGTCGGCCACCACGTCCACCCGGCACCCCATCTCCTCCAGGAGCCCCTTGGCCACCGCCTGATTGGTCGGGTTGTCCTCCACCAGCAGGATTCGGGCCGAGAACCGCGGCTCGACCACGGGCGGCGGCGGAGGGTCTGTGGAGACCGTGCCCGGAAGGGGCTCCTCCTCGACCACCTCCAGGGGCACGGTGAACCAGAAGCGGCTGCCCTCCCCTTCACGGCTCTCGAACCCGATCGTGCCACCCATTCGCTCCACCAGATGACGGGAAATGGCAAGGCCCAGGCCGGTCCCCCCGAACCGTCGGGTGGTGCTCCCGTCGGCCTGGGTGAAGGCATCGAACACACGGGGCTGAGCCGCTTTCGGGATCCCGATCCCCGTGTCCTCCACCTCGAACCGCAGCACCACCCGGTTCTCCGAACGGGCGGCGACGGAGACCGTGACCCCCACCGCGCCTTCCTCGGTGAACTTGATGGCGTTGCTCACCAGGTTGTGGAGGATCTGCCGCAGTCGCACCGGATCGCCCCGAACCCGGGCCGGCAGCTCGGGTGCCAGACGAGGCACGAGTTTCAACCCTTTGGCGTGGGCCGTCTCCGTGAACACGTCTTCCACCTCGCGCACCAGGTCCGCGGGAGCCAGCTCCACCTCTTCCAGCTCCAGGCGGCCGGCCTCGGCCTTGGAGAAGTCCAGAATGTCGTTCAGCAGGGCCAGGAGGTGCTCGGCCGAGCGCTCCGCCGTGCCCACGAACCGTTCCTGACGGGGGGTCAGCGGGGTGGCTCGGAGCAGGTCGAGCATGCCGAGAACGCCGTTCATGGGGGTGCGGATCTCGTGGCTCATGTTGGCGAGAAACTGGGATTTGGTTCGGCTCGCCTCTTCTGCCGTCTCCTTTGCCTCCCGAAGCCGCTCCACGGTGCGCTCCAGGGCCTGATTGGTGTGCTCGAGTTCCGCGGTTCGGCGGGCCACGAGCTCTTCGAGCCGTTCCCGGTGAGCGGCCAGTTCGCGCTCCCTTTCCTCGAGCTGGCCGAGCATCTTGTTGAACCCCTCGCACAGCTGCCCGATCTCGTCCTGGCTCCGGGGGCGGACTCTCAGGTCGAACCTTCCTTGCTCCGTTACCGTGGCCATGGCTTGGGCCAGTTCCTGCACGGGCCTCGAAACAGCCGCCTGGAGCCGAAGGGCCAGCCACAGCGCTACCGCCAGCACCCCCAGGGCGAGCCCAGACGAGGCTGCCACATCCCGGACCAGGGCCCTCCTCCACCCGGCCAGATCGACGCGGACCCACAGAGCCCCGATCGAACGGCTCTCCAGCTCCACCGGCACACCCACGAGCAACGATGCGTGGTCCCACCGCACCTCGGACCCCTGAGGGATGTGGGGGGGAAACGCACCGGGGCCCCCCGGCGGGTACACCGCAAACACCTGGCCTTCCCCGGTGAGCACGCCGGCCGCCACCACCGAGGGTTGGGCCCGGAGCGCACCGAGGGTCTCCTCGGCCGCCTTGGGATCGTGAAACGCCAATGGGGCGGCCACGTTCGCGGCGAGCACCCGGGCCAGGGCGCACAGCTCTGCCTCGGCCTGCGCCCGCTTCTCCCGGATTCTTTGGGCGGCCAGCACGCCACCCACCACCATCGCCACCAAAACACCTGGCAGAGTGACCGCCAGGATCAGTTTCCACCGGACCGGGAGGTGCCGCACGCGCCGCCTCACGGGGCCGCCTCCTCCACCAACCGGGCGAGACGCAGCACCTTGGAGCTTACCTTCAAGCCCGCGTGACGCAGTGCTGCTGGGTTCACATCGAACCGCACCCTCCCCCCAAGGGTCCAGAAGCTCACGGCCCCTCCCCACGCCGCAAACCCTTCGATGTCCGAAACCGACAGCACCGGCCGGCCGCGTAGGGCCGTGAGGATGCCGGCCACGTGTCTCCGCTCGGACCGGGCCACATACGCCACGTGGCAGCCTTGGAGCCGGTCCGGACTGGCCACGGCTCGCAGGACCACGGGATGCCCCCCCGCGGTTTCTCCCCTGATTCCCCCGAGGGCGTGGGAGACCGGGTCCTCACCCCACACGCACACCACGAGGGGGGTGCCGGCGTCGGAAAAGGTGCCGGGAGGCCATTCGGTGAACCTCGCCAGATTCAGCACGATGGCCGCCTTTACCTCGGGGTCGGTGGGGGGCGAGGAGGGGCCGGCCCGGCCGCGGGCCAGCGCGGACAGCCCCCCTGCGACGCCGAGGAGGAACCTCCTGCGGGTCAGCGCCATACCGGCCTCCCTAGCGGCGCCAAATCACCCGGGCGAACACCGAACGCTCCACCTCGCCGACCGTGGTGGAGAGGATGCTGGGGGTGAACTCGGGGTGGTGGCTTTCCAGAAGGTTCTGCCCCACCACCGACACCTCCAGCCCCGGAACGGGGCGCCACCCGACGCGGAGGTCCAGGGTCGTGTAGGGATCGACCCCCAAAGAAGGCAGCGATCCCGTGTGCCGTACCCACAGGTCCAGCTCCCAGTCCTCCCCCAGGTCCCAAGAGGAACGCAGCGACACCTGGCTGCGAGGCACCTCTCCCTCCGCGGCTTCTGCCGTCGGATCCAGGCTTTCGTCGGCGGTGAGCCGGAGGACCGTCCACGTATACGCGAGCCGGAGGTTCCACCAAGGCGCGGGCCGCCAGCCCGAGTCCAGCTCCGCCCCATAGGAGATGCCTCGCATGCGGTTGTCCAAGATCATCTCCTGAACCAGTACGCCGTTGCTGGGACTCGGACTGCCCGCCGGCTCCATGGTGCGCAGATCGCGGTACACGTGGTAGAACAAGGCAAGGTCGGCTGTGAGCTCCGGAGTCAGAGCGGTACGGTAGCCGAGCTCGTAAGCCGTGAGTTTTTCGCTGTCGAAGTTCGAGGTGCCCAGTAGGTCCACCTCCACCGGTATGGGCTGGGCGGGTGAGGGGGGAAGAATGGCGGTGCGGACGCGGAACTCGGGCTCCACCCGGCTGGGAGTGCGGACGGCCCGGCTCACGGCCGCCCAGATCCGATGACGGGGGGTGAGGACCCAGAGGATCCTGGCGTTGGGCTGGATCTCTGTGCCGGTATAGTCGTTGCGCTCGACCTTGGTCCCCACGGTCAGCCGCAGGCGGTTGCGGACCAGTTCCACCTCGTCCTGGACGAACCCGCTCCAGAGTCGGTCGGTGCGCCGGTTCCGAGGGGCTTCCGCCGCGAAGCTGTCGTCCAGCCGGTCGCGGGTGAGCCGGGCCCCTCCTCCCCACACGATCTCGTGCCGGCCGGCCACCGTGAACCGGTGCTGGAGGTCCAGGTCCCACGCCTCCCGGACCTCGCCCAGCACGCGGGAGGACCGATCGGTGCGGTCGTAGTACGCCTGCACGGTGAAATCGGAGGCGGGGCCAAACCACGTGCGCCACCGGCCCAGCGCGTATACCCCGCGCACCAGGTCCTCCTCGTCAAAGGTGGCCATGGGCTCCCCGGGCGCCAACAGGGCCCGGGTGCGGCTCTGCACGTGCTCGGCATACCCTTCGCCCTGAAAGGTCCAGGTGCTGGCCCCAGGCGTCCCCCCGTCCATCCGCCACCCAGACCGGACGCCCTGCCAGGCGTCGTATCCGGTTTTCCCGGCGCGATCCACGGCCGCGTCCCGGCCGAAAGCCCGGACCCACGCCCTGGCGAACCGGTCCTGGCCCCAAGCCGTGCCGTAACGCACGGTCAAGAATCCCCGTTCCTCGTCCCCACCCCCCATGGAGACCAGGAGCCCCTGGGTGTCCTTGGCGTGGCGGGTGAGGATGTTGATCACCCCGTTCACGGCGTTGGCCCCCCACAGGGTGGCCCCGGGGCCGCGGATCACCTCGATGCGATCGATGTCCTCCAGCACCAGATCTTGGGTGTCCCAGTGCACGCCGGAGAAAAGCGGGGTGTACACGGTGCGGCCGTCCACCAGCACGAGAAGCTTGTTCGAGAACCGGCCGTTGAATCCTCGGGCCGTGACCGCCCATTTGTTCGCATCCACCCGGGCCACCTGAACCCCAGGGACCAGGCGCAACGCATCGGGCACCGTGGTGACCCCGGCCCGCCGGATGTCCTCGGCCGTGATCACGTACACGGCGGCCGGGGCGTCGCTCAGGGCTTCGGCCCGGCGGCTCACGGTGGTCACCTGGACCCCCATGAGCTCCTCAAGGCTCATGCCCACCACCTCCCTCCCGGCGTCGACGGGTTCTGCCGCGGCCCAGAACCCCGCGACAGCCAGGACGGCCCAGAGGGCGCGTTTTCGTTGACCTCCCACCGTACCCCTCCTTGTCGGGCAGGAGGGCCGGGCGTCGCCCCCTCCCTCAGCCCCGCCCGTTCTCCTCCGCCTTACGCGCCCTCCACCCCATCGCGGGTGGACTCCTTGACCCGGTACATCGCCTGGTCGGCCAAGCGCACGAGGGCGAGCTTGGTCTGGGCATCGTCGGGGAACGAGGCCACGCCGAAGCTGGCCGTGAGACGGATCCGGTACCCCTCGTCCTGGAGGAAGTAGCGGTCCCGGATGCGGCGGTGGAGGTTCCTCGCCATCTGGAGGGCCCCGTCCTTGGGGGTGTTGGGCAGGACCACCACGAACTCGTCGCCCCCGTATCGCACGGCCACGTCGGCCTTGCGGATGTGGCTTCGGATGACCCGGCCCACCTCGGCCAGCAGCCGGCTGCCCACCAGGTGGCCGTAGGTGTCGTTCACGTCCTTGAAGTAGTCCAGGTCCAGGAACACCAGGGACACCGGGTAGGAATACCGTCGGGCCCGGTCGAGCTCGTAGTCGAGCACCTCCAGGAGGTACCGGGCGTTGTAGAGGCCGGTCAGGTCGTCGGTGACCACCAGGTCCCGCACGGTCTCCACGTACCGGGCATTCTCGATGGCGATGGCCGCGTAGTCTGCGATGGTCGACAGGATCTTCAGGTCTGCCTCGGAGAAGGTGCGCTCCTCCAAAGGGTTCACCAGCTCGATCACGCCGAGGACCCGGTTCTTGCTCTTGAGGGGCACACACACGATGGAGCGCGTGTTGAACCGCACGGCCTGATCGACCTTGGGAGCGAACCGGTCGTCCTGGCCGACGTCTGGAATGAGGAGGGGCTCTCCGTGGAGGGCGACCCAGCCCGCGATCCCTTCTCCCTTCTGGAGCCGGATGTTCTTGAGACGTTCGGCCGCGGGGGACACGGCAATCTCGAACACCAGCTCCCCGGTGCGGTCGTCCACGAGCAACAGGGACCAGGTCTTGGGCCGCAGGAGCTGACCCACCTTGTCCATGATGATGCTCAGGACCTCTTTCAGGTCCAGGGTGGAGGTCAGGGCCTTCCCGATCTCCACCAGCGTCTCCAGCTCTTCGTTGCGCCGCTCCAGAAGATCCCGGAGCTCCGGCGGACAGGAGTTCTGCGGTTCCGACATCGTTTCTCCGCGGGGCGGTTTCGGCTTCGCTCCCATGGGGTCTGTTGGGCCGCGTTGTTGCGCTCCCTTACCTCTTCGGCTACTATGCCGCGAGTATTGAGCCCTTTTGGGAGAAGCCGACGAGGCCCATGTTCGTCTCCTGCCCGAAGTGTCACGCCCGCTACGACGTTCCGGAGGAAAAGCTCGCCAAGGGTGCGGTGAAGATCCGGTGCGCCCGGTGCGCGAACCTGTTTGCCGTGCGGCGCCGGGTGGCAACCCCGCCTGAGCCGGCACCCTCCGCGGCAGAGCCGACCCGGGAGGAACCCCGGCAAGAACCGGAGTCCCCGCCCGCTGCGGAGGCGCCGGAGGCCGTGGCCGGGACCCCCGAGGCGCGGTTCGAGGACTTCGACTTCGACGGCTCACCCCAGGAATCCCCGGGGTCGGAGACCGAGCCCGAGGTGCCGGCCCAGGACGAGCTGCCCCCGTTGGGCGAACTGGACCTGGGCGACTTCGAGGGCGAAGACGAGTCGGTTCAGCCGGAGTCCGGGACGGAGGAGGCCTCCGAACCGGAGCTGCCCGATCTGGAGGACCTTCCGTCCCTGGGCGAGCTGGACCTGGGGGACTTCGAGACCGGTCCCGAGGAGACCGAGCCCGCCCCCGAGGCGGAACCCGAGCCGCTGGAGCGGGTTCGGGAGGAGGACCTAGTGCCCCCCCGTCCGTCGGGCGGGGTCCAGGTCCAGGGCCTGGCGGACGACATGCCCCGCCTCGACCTCCAGCGCGGCCCGCGCCGGGCCGACGAGGGGAAACGCTCGCCTCTGGTGGCGCGGGACCGAAGACGTTCCCCCCTGTTCTGGGTGGTGGTGCTCGCAGCGCTGGGTGCGGCCGGGTTCACCGGGTACAACGTGTATCGCCACCCCGAGGCGTTCACGTTCCTCAGCCCATCGAAGATCCGGGCCCTGTGGCACCGTCGTGCCGTCAACACCCGGCTGACCGTCCAGAACCTGGAGGGCTACTACCGGGATGTGGGGGGGCGCAGGGTGTTCGTGATCCGGGGCGAGGTGTGGAACCGGTCTCAGGCCCCCCAGAGCCTCATACGGGTTCGGGGAAACCTGTTCGACGCCCGGGGCAACCCCCTGGCCTCTCGGGAGGTGTTCTGCGGAAACGTCCTCACCGAGGCGGATCTGGGTAAACTGTCTCCCCAAGACATCGAGGCGCGCCTTCAGAACGAGGTGGGCGAGGGGTTGAGCAACATGGACATCCAACCCGGGGCCCGGGTGCCGTTCATGGTGGTGTTCCTGCCGGCCCCAGAGGGCGCCACCAAGTTCAACGTGGAGGTGATCCAGGCCCGCGAGGGGGCTTCGGGCGGGTGAGTTCCCCGGGGTGATCCGCGTCTTCCGTCCCCTGTTCCCGCATCTCCGGCCCCATGCGAAGTCCTTCGCATGGGGTTTCGTCGCCCTGGTCTTTTCCGTGGCGCTTCAGCTGGCCGGCCCCCAGGTCCTGAGCCGGGGGGTGGACGCCGTGGCTTCCGGCGCCGGCAGTGTGTCGGGGTTGGCGGTGCTCCTTGCCGGGCTGGCCCTGGGCCAGGCCGGGTTCCGGTTCGCGTCGCGCCGGCTCGTGCTGGCCGCGTCCCGGCGGGTCGAGCACGAGCTGCGCATGGCCTACGTGGGCCATCTTCTCCGCCTGCCGGTGGAAACCCTCGACACGGCTCGCCGGGGCGACCTCGTGAGCCGGGCCCTCCACGACATCCAGGACCTCCGACTCTTCCTGGGGGCCGGTCTCCTGAACCTGTGCCAGACCGTGCTCGTGGCCACGGCCACGGCCGTGCTCCTGTGTCGGATCCACCCCGGCCTCACGGTCGTGGCCCTCGCCCCGTTTCCGGCGATCGCCTGGATCGTGCGCCGGATGAGTCCGCGGCTCCACCAGCGGTTTCTCGCGGCGGATCGGGCAGCCGGAGATCTGGCCGACCGGGTCCACGAGACGCTCACCGCCGTGCGGGTGCTGCGGGCCTACCGCCGGGAGGCGTGGCAGCAGGAGCGGTTCCAAAGGGAGAACCAGGCGCTGTGCGCGGCCCGGGAGAGGGTGGTGTGGGCCTGGGCCGGGGTGTTTCCCGTGGTGGGCGTCCTCGCGGGGCTGGGCCACGTGGCCGTGTTGGGCCTGGGAGGATATTGGGTGTACGAGGGCAGCCTGTCCCTGGGGGGGCTGGTGGCCTTCAGCGCGTACCTCGCCATGCTGGTTTGGCCGATGGTGGCCCTGGGATGGACCCTCAGCCTGTTCCAAAGGGGGGCGGCCGCGATGGGCCGCCTGGAGGAGGTTCGGGCCTGGCCGGCCGAGCCCGAGCCGACCGGCCCCCTGCCCCGGGCGGAGGGCCCCTGTCTGGAGGCCGAGGGCGTGTCCTACGGTTACCCGGGATCCCGCGAGCCGGCCGTCTCGGGCGTAGACCTGCGCGTGCCCGAAGGGGGGGTGTGGGCCCTGGTGGGACCCACGGGGTCGGGGAAGACCACGGTGGTGAGCCTGTTGGCGCGGCTCCGCAGGCCCCAGACGGGTCGGATCTCGGTCCACGGGGTCCCGCTTCACGAGGTCTCCGACGAGGCCCTTCGACGCCATCTGGCCGTCGTTCCCCAAGAGGACTTCTTCTTCTCCGACACCGTGGCCGCCAACGTGTGCCTCGGGCGGCCCCGGGACGACGCTCGGATCTGGGATGCCTTGGGCCTGGCCGGCCTGGCGGACGATGTGGAGGCCCTGCCAAGGGGGCTCGACACCCCGGTGGGCGAGGGGGGCGTCACCCTGTCAGGGGGGCAGCGTCAGCGGCTCGGCATCGCTCGCGCCGTGTACGGGGACCCCGGCGTGCTCGTGCTGGACGGAAGCCTTTCCAACCTGGACGCTCGCACGGCCCGGGCCGTGATCGGACGGCTGCGGGAACGGTTCCGTGACCGCACCCTGCTGGTCGTGAGCCACCGGGCGTTCGAGGTGGAGGAGGCCGACGGGGTGTGGTTCCTGGCCGGGGGCCGAGTGGTGGCGTTCGGGCGACACGAGGATCTGTGGGACGACCTGGCCGCCTACCGGAGGCTGTACCGGGAGGAGGCCCTGCGTCGGGAGCTGGAGGAGACGCCGTGAGGCCTCGGGCGGCCGAGCCCAGACCGGTCCGGCCGGGGGACTGGCGCCTCCTCGCCCGTCTCTGGCCCGTGACCCGGCCGTACCGCTCGGCCCTGCTGGCAGGGGTGGGATTTATGGGGTTGGGAGCGGCAGGCCGGATGGCCGGTCCCTATCTCATCAAGGTCGCCATCGACGGGCCTGTGGTACGCGGCGACGCCCGGGGCCTGGCCCTGCTCGCCGCGCTGTATCTG
>JAADGT010000224.1 GCA_013152215.1 Deltaproteobacteria bacterium | reverse complement strand
AAGAGGCGGACTTCGAGGGGACCCTGGGCGGGCTCGGGGGGGTGGGGGCCAAGATCGGGGTGCTTCGCTCCGGCGACGTGCGGGTGGTGGTGGACCTGCAGGCCGAGTTCGACCAGTCCAAGGACGGGTCCCGGAAGGTCCGGCACCAGGCCTATCACCTGGCCGGGTACGTGGTCCGGGAGATCGGGGCCGCGGGCACGGTGGGATACATGTACCCCTATGCGGGCCTGCGGTTCACGGCCAGCCGATACGACGGCAGCGGCATGGACGACTACCGCCAGGACGGGTTTCTGGGGGTGTTCGGCGGGGCCGACTACTTCGTGAACCCCAACGTGTACTTCACGGGCGAGGTGCATCTGTTCGACGAGACCAGCATCTACATCGGGGTCGGCCACCGGTTCTGACCCCCCGACGGAGGCGATGATGAAACTGTTTCTGGACACCGCGAACATCGAGGACATCCGCAGCGCCGTGGCGCTGGGGGTGGTGGACGGGGTCACCACGAACCCCACCCTGATCGCCAAGGAGGACCAGCCCTACCGGGAGGTGCTGGCCGAGATCTGCCGGCTGGTGGACGGCCCGGTCAGCGCCGAGGTGGTGGCCCTGGAGGCCGACCGGATGGTGGACGAGGCCCGGGAGCTGGCGGCGATCCACGACCAGATCGTGGTGAAGGTTCCGATCACGGCCGACGGGCTCCAGGCCGTGCACCGGCTGACGGCCGAGGGGATCCGCACCAACGTGACCCTGGTGTTCAGCCCCACCCAGGCCCTGTTGGCGGCCAAGGCCGGCGCGAGCTTCGTCAGTCCGTTCGTGGGCCGGTTGGACGACCGGGGCCACGAGGGCATGGCCCTGATCGAGCAGATCGTGACCATGTTTCGGAACTACGACGTGGACACGGAGGTGATCGTGGCGAGCGTGCGCCACCCCATGCACGTGGTCGAGGCGGCCCTTCTCGGCGCGGACATCGCCACGATTCCCCACAAGGTGCTGACCCAGATGCTGGGCCACCCGCTGACCGATCTGGGGATCCAGCAGTTCCTGGCGGACTGGGATCGGTATACCGGCAAAAAGTAGAAAATTTGTTCACCAGGCCCAAACGCTTGGGGGGTTACGGCCCGGTTTCGAGCGGTGTCTCCGGCGAGAATGTGCCGATTTTCTCAATATCTTTGAGGCAAAAACCGCTTGACACCCCGAAAAGGGGGCCGTTATCCTTGCGCCGGTTTTGGGACCGGGAAACGGTGGTTCGTCCGCGCGCCGGGCGTTCGGGAAGAGGTTCCACGCTCGGCTCCGCCGTCTCCGGGCCGGTTTTTGTTCGCTCGGGCCGCTGTTTCGGCCCGGCAGTTCCCAAGTGTTTGGGGTTCGGCGAGGGGTTACCGCCAGGCCGTATCATCGCGCCCCGCGGATGCTGCGTCACAGCATCCCGCTCGTTTCCTCTCCCCGAACGGACCGGTTGGTTCAGGTCTCTTCCACGCGGGATCGTTCCGCGCCGAAGCCCCGGGCTTCGGCGGCGGTTTGCCGACACGGCAGCCCACTAACCCCATCCAGGCCCGTTCGGGCCGCCACAGAGGGAGGAGAACCATGGCAAAACTCGAGCCCCGGCACGTCCCCTCCGACCTGGAAATCGCGCAGAACCACAAGATGAAGCACATCCGGGAGATCGCCGAGAAGGCGGGCCTCCTGGAGGACGAGCTGGAGTACTACGGCAACTACAAGGCCAAGGTGGACTACGCCAAGGTCCTGGAGCGGCTCAAGGACAAGCCCGACGCCAAGCTGATCGATGTTACGGCCTGCACCCCCACCCCCCTGGGCGAGGGCAAGACCGTGACCTCCATCGGGCTCAACGAGGGCCTGAACTACATCGGTAAGCGCTCCATGCTCTGCCTGCGGGAGCCCAGTCTCGGGCCGGTGTTCGGCATCAAGGGCGGAGCGGCCGGCGGCGGGTACTCCCAGGTGGTGCCCATGGAGGACCTGAACCTCCACTTCACCGGCGATATCCACGCGGTGTCCATCGCCCACAACCTGTGTGCGGCGGCCCTGGACTCCTCGTTGATGCACGGCAACCCCCTGAACATCGACCCCCTTACCATCCAGTGGCGCCGGGTGGTGGACGTGAACGACCGGGCCCTGCGGCAGATCGTGATCGGCCTGGGAGGCAAGCTCAACGGCATCCCGCGAGAAAGCGGCTACGACATCGCCGTGGCCTCCGAGGTGATGGCGATCCTGGCCCTGGCCACCGATCTGAAGGACCTGCGTGAGCGGCTGGGCCGCATCGTGCTCGGCTACACCTACGACGGCAAGCCCGTGACCACCGAGGACCTCCAGGTGGCCGGCGCCATGGCGGCCCTCATGAAGGACGCCCTGAAGCCCAACCTGATCCAGAGCCTCGAGGGCAACCCGGCGTTCATCCACGCCGGCCCGTTCGCCAACATCGCCCACGGCAACAACTCGATCATCGCCGACAAGGTGGCCCTGAAGCTCGGGGACTACGTGGTGACCGAGTCCGGGTTCGCCTCGGACATGGGTGCCGAGAAGTTCATGGACATCACCTGCCGCTACGGCGGGTTCCGGCCCAACTGCGTGGTGATCACCTGCACCGTGCGGGCCCTGAAGATGCACGGCATGCCCTACGAGAAGATCGCCAGCATGACCCCGAAGCAGCTGGCCGAGTTCCTGAAGGGCGAGCACTACGACTACCTGGAGAAGGGCATCGAGAACCTCGAGGCCCACATCGAGAACATGCGCAAGTTCGGCGTGCCGGTGGTGAACACGATCAACAAGTTCGTGTTCGACCGGGACGACGAGGTCAAGATGATCCAGAAGCGGGCCGAGGCGGCCGGCGCCCGGGCCTCGGTGCCGATTGAGGTGTGGATGCACGGCGGCGCCGGCGCCGAGGACGCGGCCCACGAGGTCGTGAAGGCCTGCGACGAGCCCAGCGAGTTCAAGTTCCTGTACCCGGACGACTGGTCGATCAAGCAGAAGATCGAGGTCATCGCCAAGGAGATGTACGGCGCCGACGGGGTGGACTACATGCCGGCCGCCGAGGCGAAGATCAAGCAGTACACCGAGCTGGGCTATGACAAGCTGCCCATCTGCATGGCCAAGACCCACCTGAGCCTGAGCCACGACCCGACCCTCAAAGGTCGGCCGAAGGGCTTCCGGGTGCCGATCCGGGACATCCGGGCCAGCCTGGGGGCCGGGTTCCTGTACCCCCTGCTCGGCGAGATGCGCACCATGCCGGGCCTGTCCGCGGATCCGGCCTACCGGTACGTGGACGTGGACGAGGACGGCAAGATCAAGGGTCTGTTCTAAACTCCCTTCGTTTTTCACGGGACGCGGGGGAGGGGGCCTCCCCCCCTCCCCCGTTCGTCCGTTTCGAGGGACGGCTTTGCCCGAGCGCCGCTACACGGTCCGGTTCGAACCCGATGGGGTGTCCATCGACGTCTATCGCGAGGCGGAGAATCTTCTGCGGGTCGCGATGGTCGCCGGTGTGCACATCAACGCCTCGTGCGGCGGGGCCGGTACCTGCGGCAAGTGCAAGGTCCGGATCCTCGAGGGCGAGTACCGTTCCCAGCACTCCTCGAAGCTGACCCAGGACGAGTGGGACAAGGGCTACCGGCTGGCCTGCCAGACCGAGATCGTGGGCGATCTGGTCGTGGAGGTGCCGGTGGAGTCCCGGTACGAGAAGGACGTCCTGGGCCGCCGCCCCGACCACGTGCTCCGGGCCGCCCGGTTCCAGAAGGAGTACGAGGGCATCGTTCCCGAGCCGGCGGTGGCCAAGTTCTACGTGGAGCTGCCCGAGCCCACGGCCGACAACAACATGTCGGACATGGGCCGGCTGGGCCAGGCCCTCAAGCGGGAGCACGAGCTCGACAAGGTCTCCACCGACTACACGGTCCTTCGCGACCTGCCCGCGGTGCTGCGCGAGGGCGGATGGAAGGCCACGGCCACGGTGATGCGGACCCACCGCAGCCACCGGATCGTCCGGGTCGAGCCCGGCGACACCCGGGGCCGCACCTTCGCCCTGGCCATCGACGTGGGCACCACCACGATCCACGGTGCCCTGCTCGACGTGAACACCGGCGCCGAGGTGGCCCGGGCCGCCGACTACAACGCCCAGGTCTCCATGGGCGAGGACGTGATCACCCGGATCATCGCCGCCCTGAAGCCCGGTGGGCTCGAGGCCCTGCAGAAGCGGGCGGTCAAGACGATCAACGGGGTGCTCAAGGAGCTGCTGGCCAAGGCCGAGGCCGAGGCGGGCGACATCTCCCACGCGGTGTTCGCCGGCAACACCACCATGACCCAGCTCCTCCTGGGCGTGAACCCCAAGTACATCCGTGAGGCCCCCTACGTGCCGGCGGCCAACTTCTTCCCCCCGTTCCGGCTGGCCGACCTGGGTATCCGGGTGCCGCCCCACGTCATGGGCTACGTGATGCCCTGCGTGGCCTCCTACGTGGGCGGCGACATCACCGCGGGCGTGCTGGCCACCGGCATGCACACCGACCCCCGGCTCACCCTGTTCATGGACGTGGGCACCAACGGCGAGATCGTGATCGGCAACCAGGACTGGATGGTCTCGGCCTCGGCCTCGGCCGGCCCGGCGTTCGAGGGCGGGGGGGTGAAGTTCGGGATGCGGGCCACCTACGGGGCCATCGAGCAGGTGCGGATCAACCCGGAGAACCTGGAGCCGATGATCCTCACCATCGGTCAGGTGCCGCCCAAGGGGATCTGCGGGTCGGCCATGATCGACTGCCTGGCCGAGTTCGTGGAGACCGGCATCATCACCCAGAACGGCAAGTTCAACCGGGAGCTGGCGAGCCGCACCGACCGGATCCGCGAGGGCGAGAACGGCTGGGAGTACGTGCTGTGCTGGAAGGACCAGACCCAGCTCGACCAGGACATCACGATCATCGAGCCCGACATCGACAACCTGATCCGCACCAAGGGCTCCATCTACTCGGCCTGCTCGGTGCTGCTGAAGAGCGTGGGCCTGCACTTCTCGGACATCGAGCGGATCATCATCGCCGGCGGGTTCGGCCAGTTCATCGACGTGGAGAAGGCCATGGCCATCGGGCTGCTGCCCGAGACCGATCCGGAGCGGGTGGCCTACGGCGGCAACACCAGCTTGGCCGGGTGTGAGATGGCGGCGCTGCACCGCGACCGGATCGACGAGGCCGAGCAGATCGCCACCATGATCACCAACATCGAGCTGTCCGCCTCCAACATGTACATGGAGGAGTACGTGGCGGCGCTGTTCCTGCCCCACACCCGCATGGAGGAGTTCCCGCGCGAGGCGGAACGCATCCGGCTGGCCCAGCAGATCCGGGCCCAGTGAGCCGGGAGGAGAAAAAAGCGACATGGGGTTCAACATCGCAGTGGCCGGCAAGGGCGGCACCGGCAAGACCACGGTGGCCGGGCTGATCCTGCGCCACCTGGTGGAGCGGCAGGCCGGCCGGGTGCTGGCCATCGACGCCGACGCCAACATGAACCTGAACGAGGTGCTGGGCCTGGAGGTGCACCAGACCATCGGCCAGATCCGCGAGGGGCTGTCCAACGTGCCGGCCGGCATGACCAAGGACGCCTACATCAACTACAAGACCCAGGAGTGCCTGATCGAGGCCGACGGGTTCGACCTGATCGTGATGGGCCGCCCCGAGGGGCCGGGGTGCTACTGCTACGCCAACACCCTGTGCAAGAAGTACATGGACGAGATCGCGGACAACTACGCGTTCGTGGTGCTCGACAACGAGGCGGGCATGGAGCACCTGTCGCGGCGCACCACCCACAACATGGACCTGATGTTCGCGGTGACCGACTCGTCGGTTCGCGGGGTGCAGGCGGCCGGCCGGATCCGGGACCTGGTGGACGAGCTCAAGCTCAACATCGGGAAGATCGCGGTGATCGTGAACCGGGTGGACGGCGGCCTGCCCGAGGCCACGGCCCGGGAGCTGGACCGGCTGGGCCTCGAGCTGGCCGGGGTGGTGCCCAACGATCCCAACGTGTACGAGTACGATCTGGAAGGCAAACCCACCTTCCAGCTCCCGGCGGACTCGGCCGCGGTGCGCGCCGTGGGCGAGATCGTGGAGAAGTACCTGCCCAAGGGGGCGGGATGAACCTGGGGACCTTCGTTTTGGACCACGGCCTTCGGGCCACTGGGCGAAAGGAGCGGTAGTCATGGCATTCGAGTTCCCCAAAGACAAGTACAACGGCAAGATCGTCGAGGTCACGATCGGCGCGGGCGACAAGGCCCGGACCGTGGGTGGCGAGACCGCGATGCCCCTGTGCAACTTCGAGGGTGAGTTCCCGAACCGCCCCCTGGTTGCCATGGAGGTGTACGACAAGGCCGAGGTGTGCGAGACCTGGGCGCCGGCCTGCAAGGAGCCGTTCGCCGACGTGATGGGCGACGCGGTGGCCTGGGCCAAGAAGTGCGTGGAGGAGTTCGGCGCCGAGGCCATCTGCCTGCAGCTGGCGAGCACCGACCCCAACGGCATGAACACCCCCGCCGAGGAGGCGGCCGAGCTGGCCAAGAAGGTGGCCGAGGCGATCCCGGTGCCCCTGATCGTGTGGGGCTGTGAGAACGACGAGAAGGACGCCGAGACCCTGGCCAAGGTGGCCGAGGTGTGCGCCGGCATGAACCTGGTGATCGGGCCGGCCAAAGAGGGCAACTACAAGAAGATCGGCGGCGCGGCCATCGGGTACGACCACGTGGTGGTGCAGCAGACCCCCATCGACGTGAACATGGCCAAGCAGCTCAACATCCTGCTGAACAACCTGGGCGTGCCCATGACCAAGATCCTCATGGACCCCCAGATGGGCGCCCTGGGTTACGGCATCGAGTACTGCTACACCGTGATGGAGCGGGACCGGCTCACGGGCCTGAAGCAGGGCGACGAGAAGATGCAGTCCCCCCTGATCCTGGACGTGGGCAAGTACACCTGGAAGACCAAGGAGGCCTCGGTGTCGGTGGACGAGGAGCCGGCCTGGGGCGAGGCCAAGGTCCGCGGGGTGCTGTGGGAGACCGTCTCGGCCGTGGACGTTCTGGCCGCCGGCGCCGACATCCTGATCCTGCGCCACCCCGACTCCGTGCGGATCCTGAAGAAGATCATCGACGAGCTCATGGCCTAAGGGCTCTGAGGAAACCACCGAGGGAGGAAACCGGTTATGGCGAAACTTCGAGAGATCCAGGACGTGACGATCTGTGAGACCACGGCCGAGATGCTGAAGAAGGCCCGCGACACCGGGCTTTCGACGGCGTTCGACCGGGCGGACGAGATGTCTGCCTGCCCCATCGGCGCCAAGAGCGCCTGCTGCAAGCACTGCGTGATGGGGCCGTGCCGTCTGAGCTCCAAGGCTCCCTACGACAAGGTGGGCGTGTGCGGCGCCACCATCGACACCATCCAGGCCCGGAACTTCGCCCGGATGGTGGCCGCGGGCACGGCAGCCCACTCGGACCACGGCCGGGAGATGAGCGAGCTGTTTCTCAGCATCGCCAAGGGCGAGAACCCCGACTACCAGATCCGGGACGAGGCCAAGCTGCTGGCCGTGGCCAAGGACCTGGGCGTGGAGACCGAGGGCCGCGAGGTCAAGGACGTGGCCGTGGAGGTGGCGGAGATCTGCCTGAGCCAGTTCAGCCAGCAGCACGGCCACCTGAAGTTCCTGGAGCGGGCCCCCGAGGCCCGGTTCAAGAAGTGGCAGGACCTGGGCCTGCTGCCCCGGGGCGTGGACCGGGAAGTGGTGGAGATGATGCACCGCACCGCCATGGGCGTGGACCAGGACTACAAGAACCTGACCCTGGGCGCCGCCCGGTGCGCGCTGGCGGACGGCTGGGGCGGGTCCATGGTGTCCACCGAGCTGTCCGACATCATGTTCGGCACCCCCAAGCCGATCCGGGGCGAGGTGGACCTGGGCGTGCTCGACGCCGGCAAGGTCAACGTGGTGGTGCACGGCCACGAGCCGCACATGCTCGACATGCTCTGCGAGCTGGCCGAGGACCCGGAGATGCTGGCCAAGGCCAAGGAGGCCGGGGCCGAGGGCATCAACCTGGTGGGCATGTGCTGCTCGGGCAACGAGCAGCTGATCCGCCGGGGCCTCAAGCACGCCGGCAACTTCATGCAGTGTGACGCCGTCATCATCACCGGCGCCGTGGACGGGATGATGGTGGACGTGCAGTGCATCCAGCAGGGCCTGGTGAGCCTGTCCCAGTGCTTCCACACCAAGTTCTTCACCACCAACTACCGGTGCAAGATCGAGGGCGCGGAGCACATCGAGTTCCACGGCACCGAGAACGCCCGCCAGGCCGGCGTGGAGCTGCTGACCAAGGCGATCGAGAACTTCAAGAACCGCGACGCCTCCAAGGTGACCATCCCCGACACCCGCGAGCAGATGATCGGCGGGTTCAGCCACGAGACCATCAACTACATGCTGGGCGGCACGTTCCGCGCCAGCTACACCCCGCTCAACGACAACATCATCAACGGTCGCATCCGCGGCGTGGCCGGCGTGGTGGGCTGCACCAACCCGCGGGTGAAGCACGACTGGGTGCACTACGAGCTGGTGAAGGAGCTGCTGGCCAACGACGTGCTGGTGGTCCAGACCGGGTGCTCGGCCATCACCATGGCCAAGATGGGCTTCATGCAGCCCGAGGCGGCGGCCAAGTACTGCGGCCCGGGCCTCAGGGAGGTGTGCGAGGCCGTGGGCATGCCGCCGGTGCTCCACTCCGGCGCCTGCGTGGACAACAGCCGGATCCTGGTGGCCCTGTCCGAGATGGTGAAGACGGGCGGCCTCGGGGACGACATCTCCGACCTGCCGGTGGCCGGCGCCGCGCCCGAGTACATGAGCGAGAAGGCCATCGCCATCGGCCACTACTTCGTGGCCAGCGGCGTGTTCACGGTGTTCGGCGTGACCTTCCCGGCCATCGAGGGCACCAAGTGGGCCGAGTACCTCTTCGGCGGGATCGAGGAGGACCTGGGCGGCAAGTGGGCGTTCGAGAGCGACCCCAACAAGATGGCGGCGCTCATGATCGACCACATCAACAAGAAGCGCGAGGCCCTGGGGATCCACAAGAAGAAGGAGCGGGTGCTCTTCGATATGGAAGCCCGCCGCCAGCTCGAAGTCTAACCGAGGGAGGTCAACGATATGTCGAAGATTATCTGCGCTGCTGCGATCCGCGGGGCCCACGCCATCGTGGACCGCGTGGAGAAGAAGGTCAACGACGCGATCGCCAAGTTCGGCGAGGACAAAGAGGTCAAGCTGCCCAACACCGGGTACTACCTGCCGGTGATCTACGGCATCCTGGGCCACAAGGTCGAGACGCTCGGCGACATGAAGCCGGTGCTCGAGCGGTGCCGGGAGCTGCTGCCCCCCCAGGTGGAGGAGCGGCTCTGGGTGCCGTACCTGGGCCACGCCCTGGACGCGGGCATGGCCACCCTGTTCGCCTACGACATGGAAGAGGCCCTCAAGTACCTGGAGGACCCGATCCCCTACGTGACCGGTGAGGATCCCACCGAGGACAACATCTGGCTCGGCGCGGCCGACGACGTGATCATGCGCAAGCGGGGCGTGGAGTTCGTGGACGGCTCGGCCCCCGGGTTCGCGGCGATCGTGGGCGCGGCCCCCGACAACGAGACCGCGGTCAAGATCGCCAAGGAGCTCCAGGAGAAGGGCATCTACGTGTTCATGGCCTCGGAGCACAACGGCAAGACCTTTGCCGAGCAGCTCGTCGAGGCCGGGGTGCAGGTGGGCTGGCCCACCCGGCTGGTGCCGTTCGGCCGGGACACCTCGGCGGCCATCCACGCCGTCGGGTTCGCCACCCGGGCCGCCATGGCCTTCGGCGGCGTGAAGCCGGGCGACTACGCCGGCATCCTCCGCTACAACAAGAACCGGATCTTCGCCTTCGTGCTGGCCCTGGGCGAGGTCACCGACGAGTGGTACGCGGCGGCCGCGGGCGCCATCAACTACGGCTTCCCCACCATCGCCGACTCGGACATCCCCGAGATCCTGGTCACCGGCATCTGCACCTACGAGCACGTGGTGTCGAACGTGCCCCACGACCAGATCGTGTCCAAGGCCATCGAGGTCCGGGGCCTCAAGATCCAGATCTCCAAGATCGACATCCCGGTCTCGTACTCCCCGGCGTTCGAGGGCGAGCGGATCGGCCGCGACGCCATGCACGTGGAGCTGGGCGGGCCCAAGGCCGACGGGTTCGAGTTCTGCCGCATGCTGGAGCTCGACCAGGTGGAGGACGGCAAGTTCGAGGTGATCGGTCCCGACCTGGACGAGATGGAGGTGGGCAAGACCTACCCGATCGGCATCTGGGTCGAGGTGGCCGGCCGGAACATGCAGCCGGACTTCGAGCCGATCCTGGAGCGGCAGATCCACCACCTCTTGAACGGCGCCGAGGGCATCCTGCACATCGGCCAGCGCGACATCCTGTGGATGCGGGTGTCCAAGAAGGCCTACGAGGCGGGGCTGCGGCTGAAGCACTTCGGCACCATCCTCCACGCCAAGTTCCACAACGAGTTCGGCAAGATCCTCGACAAGGTGCAGGTGCGGATCTACACCGAGCCCGAGAAGGTGAAGGAGCTGATCGAGGAGGCCCGCAAGACCTACCGCGAGCGTGAGTCGCGGCTGGGCGCCATGACCGACGAGACGGTGGACACGTTCTACTCGTGCCTGCTGTGCCAGTCGTTCGCCCCGGACCACGTGTGCGTGATCAGCCCCGAGCGGCCGGGCCTGTGCGGCGCCTACAACTGGCTGGACGGCAAGGCCGCCTACGAGATCAACCCCACCGGCCCGAACCAGCCGGTGAAGAAGGGCGACGTGATCGACGAGAAGCTGGGCCAGTGGACCGGCGTGAACGAGTACGTGTACCAGAACTCCCACGAGTCGGTGACCTCGTTCAGCGCCTACTCCCTGATGGTCGACCCCATGACCTCCTGCGGGTGCTTCGAGGCGATCGTGGTCCTGCTGCCCATGGCCAACGCGGTCATGGTGGTGGACCGGGACTTCCCGGGCATGACCCCCTGCGGCATGCCGTTCTCGACCCTGGCCGGGTCGGTGGGCGGCGGCGCCCAGACCCCGGGCTTCGTGGGGATCTCGAAGTTCTACATCGGGTCGAAGAAGTTCATCTCGGCCGAGGGCGGGATCCTGCGGGTGGCCTGGATGCCCAAGGCCCTGAAGGAGTCCCTGAAGGAGGTGATCCAGAAGCGGGGCGAGGAGCTCGGGGTTCCCGACCTCTACGACAAGATCGCCACCGAGGAGGACGCCACCACCGAGGAAGAGGTGATGGAGTTCATGCAGAAGGTGGGCCATCCCGCCCTCGAGATGGATCCCATGATGTAATGCCGGCGGGGGGGAGCCCCGGGCCCCCCGCCGCCGGTTGGATGTTTCGAGATTCGCGCTACGCGCTTTGACGAAAGGAGTTAGGGATCATGGGACTCACGGGAATTCAGATCTACAAGCTGCTCCCCCAGACCAACTGTAAGGAGTGCGGGGACCCCACCTGCCTGGCGTTCGCCATGAAGCTGGCGGCCGGCAAGGCCGAGCTGGACAAGTGCCCCTACGTGAGCGAGGAGTCCAAGGCCAAGCTGTCCGAGGCCAGCGCGCCCCCGATCCGGGACGTGACCCTGGGCCAGGGCGACGCGGCCTGGAAGGTGGGCGGCGAGACCGTCAAGTACCGTCACGAGAAGACCTTCGTGAACCCCACGGCCATCGTGGTGGCCCTGTCGAACGAGCAGTCGGCCGACGACGTGGACACCCAGCTCAAGTACCTCAACGAGCAGAGCTTCGAGCGGGTGGGTAAGATCCTGGCCCCCAACTGGGCGTTCCTCTGGGACCAGAAGAAGGACCAGGCCTCGTTCCTGGACCTGGTCAAGAAGGTGGGCGGCGCCACCGAGAAGGGCATCATCGTGTCGTCCGAGGACGTGGCCACCCTGAAGGCCGCGGCCGAGGCCCTGAAGGGCAAGAAGTTCGCGATCCACCCGGTCACCAAGGACAACGCCGACGACCTGATCGCCTTCGCCAAGGAGGTGGGCGCGGTGCCGGTGGCCCAGGGCGACACCCTGGAGGACCTGGCGGCCGTGGGCGAGAAGATCGTGGCCGCCGGCCTGAAGGAGGCCCTGCTCGACACCGGCTGGAAGGGCATCCGGGAGACCGTGACCGCCAACATCGCGATCCGGCGGGCGGCCCTGGACAAGAAGTTCCGGCCCCTGGGCTTCCCCACCATCGCGTTCCCCTGCGCCATGACCCAGGACGTCGAGCTGCAGGCCACCTACGCGGCCCTGCTGATCGACAAGTACGCCGGCGCGGTCGTGGTGAGCACCCTGGACCCGGCCGTGACCTACCCGCTGCTGGTGAACCGCCTGAACATCTACACCGACCCGCAGCGGCCCATGACCATGGACCAGGGCATCTACGAGATCAACAACCCCGGTCCGGACAGCCCCGTGATCGTGACCACCAACTTCGCGCTGACCTACTTCGTGGTGAGCGCCGAGGTGGAGGCGAGCCGGGTGCCCACCTGGCTGCTGATCATGGACACCGAGGGCATGAGCGTGCTGACCGCCTGGTCCGCCGGCAAGTTCGTGGCCGACGCCATCGCCCCGTTCGTCAAGAAGAGCGGCATCACCGAGAAGGTGAACCACCGCAAGCTGATCATCCCCGGGTACGTAGCCCAGATCTCCGGCGAGCTCCAGGAGGAGCTCGGCGAGGGGTGGGAGGTGGTGATCGGCACCCGCGAGGCGGCCGACATTCCGAAGTTCCTGAAGGACTACGTCGGCCAGTAGAGCCCGGGGGCGCCGTCGGCGCCCCCCCGATTTCGCATCCGGAGGAACGAGATGAAGATCTTCACGATTGCCGAGAGCATCAACATCATGAGCAAGACGATCGGGCCCGCGATCCGCGAGAAGAACAAGGGTCCGATCCAGAAGATGGCCGAAGAGGAGCTGGCGGCCGGCGCCGACATGCTCGACCTGAACCTCGGCCCGGCCCGGAAGGCCGGCGACGAGATGATGCGGTGGCTGGTGGAGACCGTGCAGGAGGTCAAGAAGGACGTGCGCCTGGCCCTGGACACCACCAACACCGCCGCCGTGGAGGCGGGCCTGCAGGTGTGCAACGAGCGGGCGCTGATCAACTCGATCTCGGCCCAGCCCCAGAGCATGCAGGAGCGGCTGCCCCTGGTGAAGAAGTACGACGCGGACTTCGTGGCCCTGACCATGAGCGAAGAGGGCATCCCGCGGGACTCGAGCGAGCGGGCCGTGGCCCTGACCACCATCATGGCCATGGGTGACGAGCTCGGCATCGACCACGCCCGGTACTGGGTGGACCCGATCGTGCTGCCGGTGTCCGTGGACATCAACCAGGTCAAGGCCTACATGGAGTTCCTGCCCATGGTGAAGGACATCCTTCCGGGCGCCACGAACACCTGCGGCCTGTCCAACGTGTCCAACGGCGCCCCGAACGAGCTGCGGCCGATCCTGAACCGGGTGTACCTGATGATGCTGTACCACCTGGGCCAGGAGTCCGCGATCGTGGACTCGTACGACGCCGAGATGATGGCCATCTGCCGCGGCGAGCGGATGGACCAGGTGGAGTACGTGGGCAAGCTGATGAACGGCGAGGACGTGCAGCCCACCAACGACACCGAGAAGATGCTCTACAAGACCTTCAAGGTGCTCAACGGCGACGTGCTGTACTCCCACTCCTGGCTGGAAGACTAGCTTCCCCTGCCGGAACCGCACCAGACACGAAACGCCCCGGGCCGCCTGCGCAGCCCGGGGCGTTTTGTTTCGGATGGAAAGCTCCCTCAGGCCCCTGCGGGGCCCTACAACGGGGAAGGTAACATTCGTCGGTCCGGGGCCTTCACGCCGGGGGCATGGGGCCTGCTTCCGGCCGCGTGCGAAGCCGGGCATTGAGATTCGCCGCGCAGGCACGGAGCACCGTCGGCGGTTTCATGACCGTTCGGTGGGGCACGAACGGATTCACGGTGCGAGCGTTGGAGGCGCTGCGCGGCGAGCTAAGGGGCCGCACGCGGCTCTCCAGCAGACCCCATACCTCCCCGAAGCCTTGGCGTCGGGGCTCAGGAGCCGCCCGGCCGTCGAACAGCGGGCCGAAGGCCCGAATCAGAACCCCCGCTCGGCCGGGGACGGGAACTCCTTGTGGAACTCGCCCACGTAGATGGCCCGGGGCCGGAAGATCCGGTTGTTGTGCAGATATTCCAGGACCCGTGCGGTCCAGCCGGCCACCCGGCTCACGGCGAAGAGCGGGGTGAACATCTCCGGCTCGATGCCCAGGCTTCGGTACACGAGGCCCGAGTAGAAGTCCACGTTGGGAAAGATCTTCTTCTCGTTGCCGAACCGGTTGAGGACCTCGGTTTCCAGCTGCTGGGCCACCCGGAACAGGGGCTCCACGTCCGGTTTGCCCCGGGCCAGCGCCTCGGCCAGCGGGCCCAGCACCCGGGCCCGGGGGTCGTAGGCCTTGTACACCCGGTGGCCGAACCCCATGATCCGCTCCTTGGCGGCCAGCTTCTTCCCGATCCAGCCGGCCACGTCCCCCGTCTCCGCCAGTTCTTCGAGCATGTAGATCACCTGCTCGTTGGCGCCTCCGTGGAGGGGGCCCTGGAGCGCGGCCACGCCCGAGCCCACGGCCAGGTAGATGTCGGCCAGGGTCGAGGCCACCACCAGCGAGGCGAAGGTGCTCGCGTTCATGCCATGGTCGGCGTGGAGGATCAGGCACACGTCCATGACCCGCTCCTCGAGCGGGGTGGGCCGCCGACCGGTCATCATGTACAGCAGGTTTGCGGCGTGACTCAGCTCCGGATCCGGGTCCAGCGGCATGAGACCCTGGTGCACGCGGGAGATCGCCGCGGCAAGGGTGGCCATGCCCGCGATCAGGTGGTAGGCGGACTGGATGCTGCCCGCGTCGTCCATCTGCTGGCTGGCCCGGAGCCGGCGGGCCCGGCTGCGGCGCTTGAACTCGTAGATGGCATGGGTCTCGCCGCGGGGCTTGGTCTCCATGGGGATCGAGTCCTCGTCGGACCCGATGATGTTGCCCTTGACCGGCCGGCGCTCCCGGGAGTCGGCGTAGGTGAACTCCTGGCGCATCAGGTTCACGCCAAGGCGCAAGGCCGCCATGGGGTGCATGTCCTCGATGGGGAACCCCATGAGCATCCGAAGGGTCTTGTTCACCCACCGGTACTCGGCGAGCCGATCCCGGAAGACCCGGAACTCCTCGGCCGTGGGCAGGCTGCCGTGCAGCAGCAGATAGCACACCTCCTCGAAGTTGGAATGGGCGGCCAGGTCGAAGATGTCGTACCCCCGGTAGATCAGCCACCCCTTCGCCCCGTTCACGTACCCCACCCGGCTCTCGCAGGCGATGGCGCCCTCCAGGCCCGGTCCCACGGTGCAGGTGACCGGCCACTTGACCCGTTTGGTGAGCCCCGGCTCCGGCTCGTTGGAGGTCTCGGCCCGGGCCCGCTCGGCAGCCTTCAGGATGATGTCGGTGATGGTTTGAGTGTGGTGGTCCATGCGCGAGTCTCCTTGAGCAGGCTCCTTCCGCACGTGTCCACGCACGGTTTTGAGGCGCACCCAGGCGTCGGCAGGTGAGCCCTGCCCCGGACGCGGGGCACCCCCACGGTCTCTTGCGGAAGAAGCGGGAAATCGCCCCGGGGCATCGACGAGCGCGGGGCGCAAAGTACGGCAGGGTGACGGACTCTACCAGGTTATGCCAAAAAACGCAAGCATATCGAATGTTTGACCCCACCAAACCCTCCGGCGTTCCTGTTTTCACGAAATCTTCACGCTCCGTTCAGGGTTCCTTCACGCCCCACCGCTAGGCTTGGCAGGCAGAGAAGCAGGAGGCCCCCGTCAGGGCCCCTGCCGCCGGGCCTCCGGGGGGTGCCTCCTGGCCCCCGAGGCCGGCGCCCTCGTCTCGTTCTTCCCTTGGGAAAGGAGGTGGACCGTGAGAAGCTACGCCGGCATGGGGCTCGCGCTTCTTTCCGCGCTGGCAGTGATGGGCTGTGGGAGCAGGTCCTCGAACGGAGGACCGTCGGATCCCGCCGAACCCGCGTTCAGCGCAGCCCGGTTCGGGGCCGATTCGGCCCAGGTCACCAACCCGTACTTCCCGCTAGGGCCCGGAAGGACGTGGATCTACACGGTGGAGACCGAGGACGGCACCGAGACGGACGTGGTCGAGGTGCTCGACGAGACGCGAACGGTGGCCGGGGTCACCTCCCGCGTGGTGCACGACCGGGTGTTCCTGGATGGGCTCTTGATGGAGGACACCCGCGACTGGTACGCCCAAGACTCCGACGGGAACATCTGGTACCTGGGGGAGGAGGTGACGAACTACGAGTACGACGACGAGGGGGGCTTGGTCGGCACGGATGACGAGGGGGCCTGGGAGGCCGGAGTGGGCGGGGCCGAACCGGGTATCCTGTTCAAAGCGCAGCCCGTGGTCGGCGACTCCTACCGCCAGGAGTTCCTGGAGGGGAAGGCGGAGGACATGGCGAGGGTGGAGGCCGTGAATGTAGCGGTGGAGCTCGAGAACGGCACCGTCTACGAAGGCTGCGTTCGAACGTTGGAGTGGAATCCACTCGAGGAGAACTCGGACGCCTACAAATACTACTGCCCTGACGTGGGTGTGGTGAAGGAGGAGCTCGAGGATCTCGTGGAGCTCCGAGCCGTGTTTCAGCAGGGCGCGGAGGGGGTGCCTGATTTTTCCGCGGCGGTCTTCACGGATCCGAGCACCGTGGATCATCCGTACTTCCCCCTGGAGCCGGGAGCCACGTGGACCTATACCGCCGAGACCGAGGACGGGGTGGAGACCACGGTGGTGGAGGTGCTGGACGAAACGCGCGTCGTAAACGGGATCGAGTGCCGGGTAGTGCGAGACCGGGTGTACCTGGGTGACGGGCCACCCCTGGGCGGAGAGGACCTCCTGATTGAGGACACCCACGACTGGTATGCCCAGGACGACGCAGGGAACGTGTGGTACATGGGCGAACAGGTGGTGAACTACGAGTACGACGACGAGGGGAACCTGCTGGCCACGGACAGCGAAGGGGCGTGGGAGGCCGGTGTAAACGGGGCGATGCCGGGGTACCTGATGCCCGCGTCCCCTGCAGCCGGCATGTCGTACTACCAGGAGTTCTACGAGGACGAAGCCGAGGACATGGCCTATGTGGTGGCGACCGGGATAGGCGTGGAGCTGGAGGACGCCGAGTACACGGAGTGCGTCCAGACCCTGGACTGGAACCCCCTGGAGCCCGACGTCTTGGAGTACAAGTACTACTGCCCCGACGTGGGCATGGTGAAGGAGGAGGTGATCACGGACGAAGAGACCGTGGAGTTGGCGGGGTCGACGCTGCTCTGACCGTTGCGGCAGGCGCTGATCCTATGGGAGCCTTCCCCCGGAGTCCGGAGGAAGGTTCCCCTGTGTCGCGATCGGGGGGAGACGGCGCCTGGGGAGGATGGCGGTGCGGCTACTCATCGTGGAAGACGACGTGGACCTGTCCAACGCCCTCACCCGCGGGTTTCGCGAGGAGGGATTTGCCGTGGACCAGGCTTTCGATGGGGAGGACGGGCTCTGCCTGGCCCGGATGGGCGAGCACGATCTGGTGGTGCTCGATCTGATGCTTCCCGGTATGGACGGGTTCCGGGTGCTGGAGATCCTACGGCGGGAAGGAAACCGGATCCCGGTGGTGTTCCTCACCGCCCGAGGCGAGGTAGAGGACCGGATCCGGGGGCTCCGCCTCGGCGGGGACGATTATCTGCCCAAACCGTTTCGATTCGAGGAGCTGCTGGCCCGGGTCCGCGCCGTGCTGCGGAGGAGCCACGGCGCCGCCCAGGATGTGTTGAGGTGGGGGGACCTCCGCCTGGACGTGGAGGCCCACCGGGCCTTCTGGGGGGAGGAGGAGCTCGCCCTCACACCGAAGGAGTTTCAGATCCTCGAAGCCCTCCTCCTGCACAAGGGGAAGGCCCTGTCTCGGGTCCGGCTCAGCCTTCAGGTGTACGATCACGCCTTTGACGCCGAATCCAACGTGATCGACGCCCACGTGGCCAACCTGCGGCGAAAGCTGCGGACGGTGGGAGGCCAACGGGTCATCGAGACGGTCCGGGGCGTGGGGTTCCGCATCCCCGAGACGCCGGGATGACCTCGATTCGGGCACGCCTCCTCACCCCCCTCCTTCCGTTGACGGCGCTGGCCCTCTTCGTGACCGCGGCCGGAATCCACGAGTCCACCCGGCGGGATCTCCTGGCTTCGTTTGACCGGGGGGTGCTGGCCTCGGCTCGGGCCCTGGCAGCCGGGGTCGAGGTCGAGGTCGATGGGACCCCGGCCTTCGACCCCGAGGATCTGATCGTTCCGGAGCTCTCCGTGCCGGATCCGGGTTTCTTTTACGTGGTCTTAGGGGGAGGAGGCCAGGTGGTGGCCCAATCCCCGCGAGCCCCAGGGGTGACGCTTCCCGCCGCCGGCCGGGGGCGACTCGGGGCGCGGGTGCTCACGGGACCGGCGGGGTTTCGCACGGCGTTCCTGCCGGTGCTCCGGGAGCCAGAACGGGATCCGGAGGACGTGGAAAAGTGGAGGGAGGCGCATCCGGGTGAGGTGCTTCCCGAACCGGTCCCCCGGACGTTGTGGGTGGTGGTGGGCCGTGCCACGAAACCCGTGGAGGAAGCCCTTTCTCGGCTTCGCAGGCGCCTGGCGGTGGGGTTTGGTGGGCTCTTTGTGGCGCTGGTGCTTCTACCGGCTTGGATCGTTTCCCGGACGCTACGGCCCCTGGCGGCCCTGTCCAGACGGGCGGACGAGATCGGGCCCGACGATCCCTCGGCGCGCCTTCCCGAGGCGGAGGTGGCCGAGGAGATCCGGGGGCTCGTCCGGGCCTTGAACCGAGCCCTCGAGCGGCTGGCGGCGGCTTACGAGCGGCAGAAACGATTCTCCGCGGACGCCGCCCACGAGTTGCGATCTCCCCTCGCCGCGGTGCAGACCGAGTGCGAGGTGGCGTTGCGGCGGCCCCGGCCGGCCCAGGAGCTCCGGGCCGCCCTGGAACGGGTCGTGTGTCGGGTGCGGAAGCTCGCTGCGATGGTAGAGGAACTGCTTCGCTTGTCCCGCCTCGAAAACGGGGTGGGGCCGCTGGACCGGGAGGAGGTGGATCTGGCGTTCGTGGCCGCCGAGGCCGCGGCTCTTCACCGCCCTGCCGCGGAGGCGAAGGACGTGGCCCTGGAGGTACGGCAGGCGGGCCCGGTCCAGGTCCGGGGGGACCCCGGACTCCTCGAGGAGGCTGTGTCGAACCTGGTGGAAAACGCCGTGAGGTACACTCCCTCGGGGGGCCGGGTGGAGGTGACGGTGCGAAGGGATCCCTCCCCGGTCGTCGAGGTGACCGACACGGGGCCGGGCATTCCGCCAGAGCACCTGACTTGCATCTTCGAGCGCTTCCAACGGGTGGAGCCGGGCCGCTCCCGGAGGGACGGGGGCTCGGGTCTGGGGCTTGCCATCGCCCAGGAGATAGCCCGGCTCCATGGGGCCGAGATCCGGGTGGAGAGCGAGATGGGCCGGGGATCCATCTTTCGCCTCGAATTCCCGGCGAATTGAAAGGCCCGACCCTGCCCGCTCTTGCAAAGCGGCCGTGGGGTTGCCCCTGAGGGCTCAGGATGTGATCCTGCCCCGGCCTCCAGGCCCCTTGCCGAATTCGTACCCCCCTTCGGGTCCTTGTGTTCGCAGGTCATCCCCCGCTTTCGTAGGGTCGCGTGGCCGTCATGCCGCGGGTCTGGACAGGGGCAGCACCGCGCAGGCAGTGAAGGGGCCAGGCCCGGCGTGCACGGTCACCCGGAGGCCCTTGCGTCCTCCGCGACGGGGGCCAGAAGGTCGGGGGCTGGGCGGCCGGCCCGGGCCGCGGGGAACGTCTCGCGGGTCTTACGGGGAGCTCGCAGCCCCCCGCGGGTCGAGGCGGCCCCTGCCGCTGCGCACGCCAAGGCCAGTCCGATCATCTCCAGCCCCACCTTGGTGGAGAAGGGCGAGGCGCCCGCCTCGGCGACCCACTGGACACCTCGGTAGCCGAGGCCGATGGCAAAGACCCACAGCGCGAGCCCGAGCAGACAGCGACCCGGCCGGGCCCTCCTTCGTGCCAGAAAGGTCAACAGAGAGGAGAGGGCTCCTCCCCAGGCCCACCAGGCGAGCACCCGGACGGGGGAGAGCTCCAGGAGGTAGCGCACCGTCTCAAAGAACGGTGCGGTCACGACGCGGGCCCATCCCGGGCGTCCAAGGACTCCGGCCACGGCAGGAACGAACGCATCTCGTTGGTGGTGGCGAAGCAGGTCGAGGGCTCTTTCGGCCTCGCTCCTCTTCTCCGGCGGGGGACCCCCGGGGCATCGGACCAGGGTCCAGGTCCGAAAGACGCCGCCCCACCCGTGCCAGTCGGACGAGGCCACCAGCGGGATCCCCTGGGTTCCGGCCACCCGCAGAAGGGCGTCGCGCACCTCGGGTCCCAGGGCCGGGTGCCCCAGGTTCACGATCTCGAAGGCGTCGACTCCCAGGGCCGCTAGGCGATCGACGTCGGCCGGCGACAGCCGGTACGAGAGGGCGATCACGGCCCCCCGGTGGTTCTGGTGCACTGCAGAGAGGAAGCGGCGCTCGAACGTCGGATCGCGGCGGCCGTTGCGTTTGGGCAGCCCGACGCCGGGCCGAAGCCCGATCCCCAGAAGGTACGGGCCGAGCGGGCTTCGTACCTCCACCCCGGGGATCACGTCCGGCGCGGATCCGGCCCTCGAGCGGCTCGCGCGGAGCGCCGCGAAGGCTCCGTCGGGGTGTTTATGCTCGGTCACGGCGACCACGTCGTACCCGTGGCCGGCGTGGGTGGCGAGGTTGGCAGGCGCTGAGACGAGCCCGTCGCGGGAGCCGTAGGTGTGGGTCTGGAGGTCCGCGACCGCCCAGGTGGGATCGTCGCACACGAGGCGCCAGCCGGGAAGGCGCACGATCACGCCGAAGCCCAGCCAGGCCACCAGGAAACCCACGGCGCCAAGGCCGCCTTCGGCTGCCCGGAGGAGTCCGCGAGGCTTCCACCTGTTGCGACGGCGGTCCCGGGCCAGGCTAACCCCGGCCGCCCCCAGGCCCACCCACACGAGGGTTGCGATTCCGGCGCGGCGGAAGTCGGGCGCTCCCGCCAACACGTGGACCGGCGCGGCCAGGGGCTCCAGCAGCACGGCGGTCAGCGGCATCTCCAGGTGAACCCCTGGAATCCTGGCCCCATCGCGGGCGTCGAAGGGGCCCTGGGGGGCGGCCGGGAGAAACGAAACGATCGTCAGGACGCCCAGGCCGATCCACACCCATCGCCGGCGCGCCGGGCGGGTGGACACGGTGATCGAGACCATGGCACTGCCCCTGGTCTGGGCCCACGCAGGGGAGGGCGGTGGGCTGGGGTTGCTGCGGGGAAGGCCCGCCGGGAAGGGTAAGGGACGGGCTCTGAAGGAGGCGTGAACGAACTTTGAAGAAGGCGTGAAGATCGGGAGGCCCCTGGGGCCCCTGGCGCTGCGGCGGGCTACCGGAGGCCCACGGCGGGCCGGATCCCCCCCCGGCCCCGGGAGGAGCGAAAGAAGGATGGAAATCGCGATTCCCGCCGGCAAGGGTTGAGACGGGCAGTCCAGCGGGGTATGCTCCAGCGCCGTTGTTTCTGTTGCCCCCTCGCATAGGAGAAGACCGTCGTGACCAAGAAAGAGATCCTGGAGATCGTCGAGCGCGAGAACATCCACTTCTTCCGGCTGCAGTTCGTGGACATCTTCGGGTTCATGAAGAACGTGGCCATCCCCCGGAGCCAGATCGAGAAGGCCCTCGACGGCAAGATGATGTTCGACGGGTCGTCCATCGACGGGTTCGTGCGGATCAACGAGTCCGACATGTACCTGAAGCCCGACTTCTCCACGTTCCGGGTGCTGCCGTGGCGGAAGAAGGACGGGCGGGGCGCGGCCCGCATCATCTGCGACGTGTACAAGGCCGACGGCGAGACCCCGTTCGAGGGCTGCCCGCGGGGCAATCTGCGGCGGGTGCTCGACGAGGCCAAGAGGGACGGGTTCACCATGAACGTGGGCCCGGAGTGCGAGTTCTTCCTGTTCAGTCTGGAGGACGACGAGCCCACCACCATCACCCACGACAAGGCCGGCTACTTCAGCGTGGACCCCGAGGACTACGGCATCGCGTGCCGCCGGGAGATCATCGAGACCCTGGAGCAGATGGGGTTCGAGATCGAGGCGAGCCACCACGAGGTGGCCGAGGGCCAGCACGAGATCAACTTCAAGTACGCCGACGCCCTGTCGTGCGCCGACAACGTGGTCACCTTCAAGTGGGTGGTGAAGACCATCGCCCGCAAGTACGGGCTCCACGCCACCTTCATGCCCAAGCCGGTGTTCGGGATCAACGGTTCGGGCATGCACACCAACCAGTCCCTGTTCCGGCTCGACGGCTCCAACGCGTTCTTCGATCCGGAGGCCCCCCTGCAGTTGTCGGACACGGCCCGGCAGTACATCGCCGGCATCCTCAAGAACGCCCGGAGCTTCGTAGCGGTCACGAACCCCCTGGTGAACTCCTACAAGCGGCTGGTGCCGGGGTACGAGGCGCCGGTGTACGTGGCGTGGTCGGCCTCGAACCGCAGCGCCCTGGTGCGGATCCCGGCCGCCCGGGGCATGTCCACGCGGGTGGAGGTCCGCTGCCCGGACCCGACCTGCAACCCGTACCTGGCCTTCGCCATGATGCTCAACGCCGGGCTCGACGGCGTGCGCAGCCGGCTGGAGTGCCCGGCGTCCACCGACGCCAACATCTTCGCCATGACCGGCGAGGAGAAGGTGGAGGCCGGCATCGCGAGCCTGCCGGGGTCGCTCGCCGAGGCCCTGGACGAGTTCGAGAAGAACCCGTTGAGCCGGGCCACGCTGGGCGACCACATCTTCGAGAAGTACCTGGAGGCCAAGCGCAAGGAGTGGGACGAGTTCCGCATGGCCGTGACGAACTGGGAGCTCGACACCTACCTGGGCATCTACTGAGCGGGCCGGTGGCCCGGGGCGCCCGGATCCGACTCCGGGCGCCCCGGTTCTTTCGGAGCCGGACAAGGGAAAGGGCCGTGATAGGTGACGGGTGACGAGCGATGCCGAGGAGCATGGGGCCTGCTTCCGGCGGCCCAGAACCTAGTGTCGCGTTTCCGAAATCTCGTGGTTTCGCAGGGGGTGGGGCTGGGGGCCCCTCCTTCGCTGATTCCAAGGTGCGTTCGAATGGAACTCCCTCCGGGGGCCGGGGCAAGGAGCCTGGTTCCGGCCGTGCGTGAGTCCGGCATCCGACTCACGCTGCATCCGGCACTCAGCCCTGGTGCTCCTTGGACGTTGGGACAGCGAACGTTGACAAGGTATCTTCGGGATCGTCGCGAGGCAGGCATCGGCTGAGTGCCGGATGCAGCGACTGTAGGAGCCACGCCCGGCGCTCCACCAGGCCCCTTGCCCCGCCGGATCAGGGGGGTCGATCCCCTTGAGCGCAATTTGGTATGAACGGCCTCGCAGGGGCGGCTGCCTAGCGGGCCGAAGGCCAATCGGATGACGCGAGCGGTTGTGTTCGATCTGGACGGCACCCTGGTGGACAGCCTGGCCGACATCGCCCGGGCCGCCAACGCGGTGCTGCGGCGCCGGGGTCTCCCCGTGCACCCGGAGGATGCCTATCGCCGGTTCGTGGGCGACGGCATGGAGATGCTGGTGCGCCGGATCGTGCCGGCCGGATCGTCGGAGGACGAGGTGAGCCGGGTGCTCGCAGCCCTGCGGGCCGAGTACGCCCGGAGGTCTCTGGAGACCACCCGGCCGTACCCGGGGGTTCCGGAGCTCCTGGACGGGCTCGTGGCGCGGGGCGTTCCGTTCTCGGTCGTCACGAACAAGCCCCACGAGCCGGCGGTGGAGATGGTCCGGGCCCTGCTGGGGCGGTGGCGGTTTTCCACGGTGATCGGGGCGATGCCCGACCTGCCCCGGAAACCCCACCCCGCCGGCGCCCTGCGCGCCGCGGCCGAGATGGGCGTGGCGCCGGAGGCCTGCCTGTACGTGGGCGACGGCA
>JAADGT010000060.1:2632-3489 GCA_013152215.1 Deltaproteobacteria bacterium | reverse complement strand
GCACCGCGTCGGAGATCTGGTCCGCCACCTTGTCCGGGTGGCCCTCGGTCACGCTCTCGGATGTGAACAGATAATCGGTCATGCCCATGGGACTACTCCTTTTTCGTGGCGTGACGGCCGGAGTGCCGGCCGAGGTCCGTTCTTCCATGTAACTTCCGCTGGGACGCTAGGAGACTGGGAGGCTAGGACGCTTGAAAATCTCCCGGATTCCAGTACGTTCTAGAAACCTTCATGCCTCTTCGCCTCCACCTCACGGTCCGGGGGGCATGGGTTTCTGGGACCAGAATTCAGCGGACCGAAGACAGGAAAAGACCACGGGCACGCTCCTGCATCCGACCTTGCAACCTGTCCTCTGAATTCTGTCTTCTGACTTCTGAACCGCAGACCCCATGCCCAGCGGCTGCCAACTCCCCAGGACCACTGAACGTTACCCTTCTCCGTTGTAGGGCCCCACAAGGGCCTCATGAGGCTTCCCAGGCCCACCGGGCCCCCAAACGCTCCCGGTTCCGGCAGCCCTCTCAGGCTTCCCCGCCCCACTCCAGGGGATCCACCAGCCACGGGTAGTGGGACCGCATGTACTCCTCCACGAACTCGTGCACCTCGTCCGCGGTCCGCAGCTCCAGCGCCTTGGCGGCAAGGTCCCGGGCCTCGGCCAGGGTGGTGTGGTGGATGATCCGCTTCACCCGGGGGATCGACAGAGCGTGCATGGACAGCTCCTGCACACCGAGCCCGAGGAGCACCAGAGTGTAGATCTCGTCGCCCGCCATCTCGCCGCACACGGCCACGGGGATCCCCTCCTTGGCGCCGGCCTCGCAGGTGGCCCGGATCATCCGCAGCACCGCGGGGTGTAATGGCTC
>JAADGT010000060.1:827-2618 GCA_013152215.1 Deltaproteobacteria bacterium | reverse complement strand
GCTCGTTCACCCGGTCGATGGCCAAGGCGTACTGGATCAGGTCGTTCGTGCCGATGGAGAAGAAATCCACCAGGGGGGCCATCAGGTCTGCGGTGACCGCGGCCGAAGGCACCTCGATCATCGCACCCACGGCCACGTTGGGGTCGTAGGGCTGGCCCCGGGCGTCCAGCTCTTTCCGGGCCTCGTCCAGCACCGCCAGGGCGGCCCGCAGCTCCCCCACGCCGGAGATCATGGGGAACATGATCCGGATCGTGCCGTGGGCGCTGGCCCGGAGGATGGCCCGCAGCTGGGTGCGGAACAGATCCTTCTCCTTCAGGCACAGCCGGATGGACCTCAGGCCCAGGGCGGGGTTGCCCTCCTCCTCGATGGGTACCGCCTGGACCATCTTGTCCCCCCCGATGTCCAGCGTCCGGATCGTGACCGAGAACGGCCGCACCGCCTCGACGACCCGGCGGTAGGTCTCGTACTGCTCCTCCTCGTCCGGTGGGGTGGGCCGGTTCATGTAAAGGAACTCGGTGCGGTACAGGCCGATCCCCTCGGCCCCGTACCGCCGCAGGGAGCGCATCTCCTCCAGCAGCTCGATGTTGGCCCCCACCTTCACCTTGTGGCCGTCGCGGGTGACCGCCGGCAGCACGGCCAGCGACTCCAGCTCCTGCTGGAGAGCCTCGTACCGGGCCTTCTTCCGACGATAGGCCTCCAGCTCCTCGGGCGTGGGGTTCAGGACCACGTCGCCGCTCAGGCCGTCCACGACGATGGTGTCGCCGCCGTTGGCCACGTCGGTCACGGTCTCCAGCCCCACCACCGCGGGGATGTTCAGGCTGCGGGCCAGGATGGCGGTGTGGGACGTGCGGCCGCCCAGGTCGGTCACGAACCCCCGGATCCGGGAGACGTCCATCTGGGCGGTGTCCATGGGCGACAGGTCGTGGGCCACCACCACCACGTCGCCCTGGATGTCGGAGATCCGCTCGTGACGCCGGCCCGAGAGGGTCCGCAGGACCCGGTCGCCCAGGTGCTCCAGATCGGTGCGGCGGTCCCGGAAGTACTCGTCGTCCATGCCCTCGAACGAGGCCTTGATGCCCTCGAGCACCTGCCACAGAGCCCAGTCCGCGCTCTCCAGGTTCTCGCGGATCCGGCGCTCGGTCTCGCCGGCGATCATCCGATCCTGGAGCATCAGCAGATGCACGTCCACCAGGTAGGAGTGCTCTCCCAGGCCGCCAGACTCGTAGTGGGCCTTGATCTCCTGCAGCTGGGCCTTCGTGTCCTCGAGGGCCCGACGGAATCGGGCCACCTCCGCTTCCACCTCGGAGGGATCGATGATCTTCTCGGGGGGGTGGACCTTGCGGCGGTCCACCAGATAGGCCTTCCCGATGACGATGCCGGGGCTCACCGCGATGCCCCGGAGCCGAGCCTTTTGCCGAATGATCTTCACCCAGATCCCTCGCCTTCCCAGAACCCGTTGCGGATCAGTTCGCCCAGTTCGTCCACGGCCTGGGCCGCGTCGTCGCCCTGGGCGCGCACCACGATGTGGCTGCCCCGGGCCGCGGCCAACATGAGGAGGCCCATGATGCTCTTGCCGTTCACCACGGTGCCGTCCTTCTCCACCTCGATGTGCGAGCGGAACTTCTGCGCGGTCTGCACCAGGGCTGCGGCCGCACGGGCGTGCAGGCCCAGGGTGTTGACGATCTCGAACCTCCGCTCCACCACGTCGTCCTCTCTCACCACCATATCCCCAGCCCGAGACAAGCGGTCCCGAGGACCACGGCCGCCCACTCCGGCCGCAGGCCCCGGCGA
>JAADGT010000060.1:0-808 GCA_013152215.1 Deltaproteobacteria bacterium | reverse complement strand
CGACACCGCCCCGCCGATCCACAACCAACGGGCCGCCCCCTCCACCCCCAGGGCCCGCCCCACGGCCACGGCCAGGACCAGGCCGGTCAAGGCGGCCGCGGCGTCCTTGAGCCGCTGGGCCTTCCCCAGGAATCCGGCCTGCGCCAGGGCCTCGGCCACGGCCGGGCCCAGCCGGTACCCCCGCACAAACCACACGGCCCGGGTGAGCAGGCCCAGGGTTCCAAAAGCCCCCAGGAACGCCCAGGGCGCCCACCCCGCGCCGGTCCAGGCCAAGACCGCGGCCGCAGCCACCAGAGCCGGTTTCGCTCCGGCCCAGAAGAAGCTGTCGCCCAGCGCCCCGCAAGGGCCCATCAGGGCGTTCTTGAACCGCCGAATGTCCTCGGCAGAAGCCCCTTCCTCCTCCATCCGAACCACGGCGCCGATCACGGCCGAGGCCAAGAACGGGTGGGTGTTGAAGAACTCCAGATGCCGCTCGAGAGCCCGACGCAACGGAGCGCCGGGGCCGTGGATCTGCCGCAGAGCCGGCTCCAAAACGAAGGCGAACCCCACGGACTGCATGGCGTCGAAGCTCCAGGCGGCCTGCAGGGCCAGGGACCGCACGTAGCATCGGGCCAGGGCACCCCGGCCTACCCTCGCCACAGCCAGGCCCCTTTCCCCGCCCCGGCGCCCACCAGCGTCCCCGCCAGGAACCACCCCTTGGCCCTGCGGGTGGCCAGCCGCCCCAAGCACACCGACGCGCCCAGCACCACCAACGTCATGCCCAGGAGCCCCAGCCCCCGGAACGCCGGCTCCGGGACCCGGGGGCCCA
>JAADGT010000146.1 GCA_013152215.1 Deltaproteobacteria bacterium | reverse complement strand
CTGGCCGAGGGGTTCACCCGGCTTGCGCGGTGGGGCTTCGGCAGGCCCGGGGGCGCCCGGCTCGTGGGCGACCTGTACGCCTCGAAACGGGTGCCGGAGATGATCGGTCGCCTGCTCGACGACCGGGAGCCGCCCGAGCGGGCCCTGGACTGGTTCCGGGCCAAGGTGGCGGACCTGGCGGCCCGGCGATGAGGCCGGCGGGCCCCGACCCCCATCCGGCCGAGGCCCTTCGCCGGGCCGAGGAGCGGCTGGCCTGGGCCCTGCTGGCCCTGCCCCTGGTCTCGGTGGTGGGGGTGGTGGCGTTTCCCCTGGCCTACAACCTGTGGACCAGCCTCCACGAGGTCCGGCTCGGCACCCTGGGGGGCCCGGCCCCGTTTGCCGGGCTGGCCAACTACGTCCGGGCCGTCACCGACCCCGAGCTGTGGCGGGCGGTGGCCGTGACCCTGGTGTACGCCCTGGCCGGGGTGTCCCTGTCGGTGGCCCTCGGACTGGCCGCGGCCCTGGCCGTGAACCGGCCCTTCCGGGGCCGGGGGGTGTTCCGGGCCCTGTTCCTGTTTCCCTACGTGGCGCCGGCCGTGTCGGTGGCGTTCGTGTGGCGGTGGCTCCTCGACCCCGTGTACGGGACGGTCAACTGGGCGCTCCAGCGGGCCGGGGCCGTGGACGGCCCCGTGGCCTGGCTCTCCACCGAGCCCCTGGCCCTCGGAGCGGTGGTGGCGTTCGAGGGGTGGCGGTACTTTCCGTTCGCCATGCTGTTCATCCTGGCGCGGCTCCAGGCCGTGCCCCCGGAGCTCTACGAGGCCGCCCGGGTCGACGGGGCGGGCCCGTGGCAGCGGTTCCGGCACGTGACCTGGCCGGAGCTCCGGGGCGTGCTGGCCCTGGTGTTCGCGGTGCGGTTCCTGTGGACCGTCAACAAGTTCGACGACGTGTTCCTGCTGACCGGGGGCGCGGCCGGCACCCGGGTGGTGCCCCTGTGGATCTACGACACCGCGTTCCGGCTCCACGACTTCGGCACGGCCGCGGCCGGAAGCGCCCTGCTCCTCGCCCTCCTGCTGGCGGCCGGCATCCCCCTGTGCCGGAGGTGGCTCCCGTGAGGCGCCCGGCCCTGGGCACCGCGGCGGTGCTCGCGCTCGTCACGGCGGCGGTGGCGTTCCCGTTCTACTGGATGGCCCTGTCCTCCACCAAGACCTTTGCCGAGCTGTTCGCGCTGCCGCCCCGGTTCTGGCCCCGGCACCCCACGCTGGCGGCGTACCGGGACGTGCTGTTCACCCAGGGGTTCCTGCGGTATCTGGCCAACAGCCTCGTGGTGGCCGGGGCCACGGTGGGGCTGGACCTGGCCATCGCGGCGCCGGGGGCCTATGCCCTGGCCCGGCTCCGGTTCCGGTTCCGCCGGCTGGGTGGCCTGGCCCTCGGGCTGATCTATCTGATCCCGCCGATCCTCCTGGTGGTGCCCCTGTTCGCCCTGCTCACCGGGCTCGGGCTCCGGGACTCCCTGGCCGGGCTGGTGGTGGCCTATCTGGCCCAGACCCTGCCCGTGTCTCTGTACATGCTGGCCAACTACTTCCGGGCGCTGCCGCCCGAGCTGGAGGAGGCGGCCCGGGTGGACGGCTGCTCCCGGCCGGGGGTGCTGGTGCGGGTGGTGCTGCCGCTCTCGGCGCCGGCCCTGACCGGGGTGGGCGTGTACACCTTCCTGATCGCGTGGAACGAGTTCCTGCTGGCCTACATCCTGCTGGACTCGCCCGAGAGGTTCACCGTGGCCAAGGGGCTGTACCACCTGTTCAGCTCCTACCACACGGCCTGGGACCGGGTCATGGCCGCCTCGGTGCTCATGACCGTGCCCGTACTGGCCCTGTTCCTGGTGTTCCAGCGCAGGCTGGTGGCCGGGCTCACGGCCGGCGGGGTCAAGGGGGCCTGATACCAAGCTGCCGCAAACCGGAGACGAATGACCGCCGCTTCCGGGAGCGGGGGGCATGGGGTTCAGTGGTCGGATTTCGGAGGACAGAAGACAGGAGGTCCCGAACAAAGTGGTCTGTGAGGAATGACCGCGGGACGGGATGCACTCGTGGCAACGAGCAGCCTTCCCCCTGTCCACTGCTCTCCTGAATTCTGACCCCTGATACGGCCGCGCGCGGCTCTCCAGCAGACCCCATGCCCCCCGTGACCGTGAGGTGCCGCCAAAGAGGCGTGGTCATGCTTGGAACGCTTGGAAGGCAGAGAGGTCTTCCAGCCTCCTAGCCTCCCAGCGTCCTAGCATCCTAGCGGGCCGAAGGCCCAAGGTTACCGGGAAGGAAACAGGACGTGGCCGAGATCCTTTTGGACGCCGTGACCAAGCGGTTCGGGCGGGTGGAGGCCGTGCGGGAGCTCACGCTGCGGGTGCAGGAGGGGGAGCTCCTGGTGCTCCTCGGGCCCTCGGGGTGCGGCAAGTCCACGGCGCTGCGGATCGTGGCCGGGCTCGAGGCGCCCACCTCCGGGAGCGTGTGGATCGGCGGCCGACGGGTCGACGGCGTGGAGCCCGGCGACCGGGACCTGGCCTTCGTGTTCCAGACCTACGCCCTGTACCCCCACAAGAGCGTGGCCGAGAACCTGGCCTTCCCCCTGCGGGTGCGCAAGGTTCCCCGGGACGAGGTGGAGGCCAGGGTCCGGGATGTCGCCGCCCTGCTGGGCATCGAGGACCTGCTCGGCCGCCGGCCCCGGGAGCTCTCGGGCGGACAGCGCCAGCGGGTGGCCCTGGGCCGGGCCATCGTGCGTCAGCCCCGGGCGTTCCTCATGGACGAGCCCCTGTCGAACCTGGATGCGCGGCTCCGGGTGGAGATGCGCTCCGAGATCCGCCGGCTGCAGCAGCGCCTCGGCACCACCACGGTGTACGTGACCCACGACCAGGTGGAGGCCATGACCCTGGGCGACCGGGTGGCCGTGCTCCGACAGGGCCGGCTCCAGCAGGTGGGAACGCCCCGGGAGGTCTACGAACGGCCGGCCAACCGGTTCGTGGCCGGGTTCGTGGGCTCGCCCGCGATGAACCTGGTGAGGATCCACGTGGAGCGCACCGGAGACGGGGCCGTGCTCCACGTGGGGGACCAGGCCCTCCCGTGGCCCGCGGAGTGCGGGATCGGGCCCCCACCCCCCGGCCCGCTGGAGCTGGGCTTCCGGCCCCACTCGGCCCGCCCGGAGCCCGGTCCGGGCCTGGGTCCCCTGCGGGCCCGGGTGGAGGAGCGCGAGTACCTGGGCGGGGCCGTCCTGCTCCACTTGGATCTGGGCGCGCACCGGATCACGGTGGAGCGCCCGCCGGAGGCCCGGGAGCAGCCGGGGGAGGGCGTTCTCCTGTACCTGAACCCGGGGGAGCTCGTGGGGTTCGACGTGGCCACGGGCGAGCGGGTCTGGCCTTGGGCCCTCGGCCCGCTGGGAGGCTGGCAGGCTAGGAAGCTGGAAAGCTAGAAGGCGAAAGGCTAGAAGACCTTGGACAAGCATAGCCGCCGCGCGGCGAACAGGGGAACCGCGCCTAATGCTCCAGCAGACCCCCTGTCTCCGAGCCTGCAGGCGGTCGGGCCAATTACTGGAAACCCCAGGAGATGAGGGAGGGTTTTTTAGCCTTCTAGCCTTCCAGCTTTCTAGCTTCCCAGCTTCTTAGCGTAAGCGGACAGACGGAGGCCGCCGTCCCGTCTCTCCAGCCGCAGCCGGCGGCCGCACAGGCGGCAGCGCAGGGTCCGCATGCCCAGGGCCCGGGTGAAGGCGAACCTTCGGCCGCAGGCGGGGCAGGTGGCGTCGTAGGTGGGGCCGGCCGTGGTCAGGGCCGAGAGCACGCCCACCGCCATGGCCAGGAGGGCCAGCCCCACGAACCGGGGAGCGAGGCTGCGCACCCCGAACACGGCCACCAGGCCGATGAGCCCCATGGCCACGGCCAGCTTCACCTTGTTGAGCACGGCCGAGCCCGGCCTGGGCTCGGCCGTGGCCGGTGCGGGCTTCCTGGCCCGGGCCACGGGTCACACTTCGTCGGGCATGGGCCACTGGCCCCGGGCCTCCAGCACCCGGCGCAGGGCCTTGAGTCCCTGGTTCATGGCGGGCACCCCGCCGTACACGGCGGTCTGGAAGATCACCTCCGCGAGCTCCCGGGGCTTGCACCCCACGTTGAGGGCGGCCTGGAGGTGGAGCTCCAGCTCCTCGGTCTTCTCCAGCACCGTGAGCGCGGCCACGGTGATCATCTGGCGCACGGTGTGGGGAATCCGTTCCCGGGCATACATCTGCCCCGTGATGAACAGCGACAGGTCCCGGGCCAGTCCCTTGTCGAAGGCCTTCCACAGGTCGTAGGGGCGCTCCCCCTCCACGCCCTCGAAGTAGAGCTTCGCGGTCTCCGCGGTCTTTCGTACGATCTCGTCGGACACGGGTCTTCTCCTTGCTGTGCTGGGTCCGGGTCATGCGGAAGTATGGAAGGAGCAGGGGGGCGGGGTCAAACGCCCGGTTGAGAACAAGGGCTCAGGAGTCCTGGCGCCCGCCAGGCTCGCTCGCTCCTGGCAGCCACACCCGGAACGTGGTGCCCCTCCCCTCCTCGCTCTCCACCTCGAGCCGGCCGCCGGCCCGATCGACCAGGAGCTTGACGATGTGGAGCCCCAGGCCGGAGCCGGCCGTCCCGCCGGCGTTCGAGGCCCGGAAGAACCGTTCGAACAGCCGCTCCCGGTCCTGGGGCGGGATGCCCCGGCCCGTGTCGCTCACCACCAGATCGATGCCGCCCTCCCGGCGCTCCAGCCGCGCCTCCACCCGACCCCCGGCCGGGGTGAACTTGACCGCGTTGGACACCAGGTTTTCGACCACGTGGCGGAACCCCTCGGCGTCGGCAACCATCGTATCGGCCCCCACGAGCGTCCGGACCTCCAAGCGAACGCCCCGTTCTCGCGCCGCCGGGCGGAGCGCGCGGGCCACGGCCTCGAACACGGACCCCGCGGGGCCCGGCTTGGCCTCCCACGCCCCCTCCTGGGCCAGCCGCTCGGCCAGGAGGAACCGCTCCACCATCGAGGCGACCCGCCGGCTGGCATCGAGGATCTGCTCGATGCACTGCTGCTGGGGCTCGGGCAGCTCGCCGTACACGCCCGAGCGCAGTGCCCCGGCGAATCCCTGGATCACCGTCAAGGGGGTCTTGATGTCGTGGCCGACCAGATGCAGGAACTCCCGCCGAAGGGCCTCGAGCTTCTTGCGCTCCGTGATGTCGCGCACCGAGGCCTGGAAGGCCCCCACCGACGAGGTCTCCCGGGAGATCCGCACCTCGGCCCACCGCTCCTCGCCGTTTTTGCGGACGAACCGAACCTCGTACTGGGTGGGCGCGTCCTCGCCCCGGAGGCGTGCCTCGAAGTACCGGCGCAGCCGCCGGGCCTCGTCCGGCGGAACCACCTTGGAGAAGTGGAAGCTCTCCACCTCGTCCCGGGGGTACCCGGAGAGCGCCTCGGCCTCCCGGTTGATCACCCGGATCCTTCCCTCCCGGTCGACCCCGAACAGGGCGTCCGTGGCCCGCTCGTAGAGCTCGGCGTAACAGCGCTCCAGCCGCACCAGGGCCGTGACGTCCCGGACCATGCCCAGGACCCCCAGCGGGCCGCCCTCCGGGTCGTCCACCCGGCACACGGCGTACTGGAACACGAAGGTCTGCGAGCCGATGGGGGTCTCGCGCTCCTCGAGAAAGGGCTCGCCCGTGGCCAGGACCCGGCCGATCACCTCCCGTTGCCGGGCCGCCTGCTCGGGGGGGAACAGCTCCCCCACCTCGCGGCCCACGATCTCCTCGGCCGGCCGGCCCAGGTACCTCACCGCCGCCTGGTTCACCATGAGGAACCGGGCCTCGGGGCTCAGGGCGAACACCGGCTCCGGCACGAGATCGAACAGGTGGGTTCCCAGCAGGGCCTTCAACGGATCCATGTTCGTCCTTGGGTGGATCGCCCGGCGGCGTCAGCCGTCGGGGAAGATCTTTCCGGGGTTGAGGACCCCCTGGGGATCCAGGAACCGCTTCACCTCGGCCATCAGGTCGAGACCGGTCCCGTGCTCCCGGCGCTGGAACCGGCGCTTGCCCAGGCCGACCCCGTGCTCGCCGGTGGCTGTGCCCCCCAGGGTCAGGGCGGTCTCCACGATCTCGGCGTTGGCCTCGCCGATCGAGGCCCAGAGGGCCTCGTCCCCCAGGCGGCCCAGGATCAGGCAGTGGAGGTTCCCGTCACCGGCGTGGCCGAAGATGTACCCGGTGAGCCCCCGGCGATCCAGGATCTCCCGGGCCCGGGCTGCCAGCTCGGGGTACCGGCTCCGGGGCACGGCCGCGTCCACGATCAGGATCCCTTCGCCCACGTGGGCCTCGCGGATCGTCCGGTAGGCCCGGTGCCGGGCCTCCCACAGCCGGGCGCGCTCGTCGGCGCCCACGCCGGCCTCGAACGACTCGGCCCCCTCGGCCCGGCAGATCTCCTCCACGAGCCGGGCGTCCGCCTCCAGACCGGCCCGGCTGGTGCCGTGGAACTCCAGGAACAGGATCGGCCGGTCCGGCAGGCCCAGCCGGGCGGCCCGCTCCACCACCCGCACGGTGTGGCGGTCCAGGAACTCACAGGCCGCCACCCCCAGGCCCGATCCCATGATCTGGGCCACGGCCCGGGTGGCCGGCTCGGCGTCGGCAAACGGAACCAGGGCCGTGAGCACCTCGGGGGGCAGGGGCGCGAGCTCCAGCACGATCCGGGTGAACACCCCCAGGGTCCCCTCGCTGCCCACCCACAGCCCCACCAGGTCGAGCCCCGACGAGCTCTTGGGCGCGAGCGTCCCCACCTCCACCACCCGGCCGTCGGCCAGCACCACCTCCAGGCGCTTCACGAACCGGCGGGTGGGCCCGTAGCGCACGGTGCGGATGCCCGAGGCGTTGTTGGCCACCATTCCGCCCACGCTGGCCGCGGCCCCCGGGTCCGGGGGGAAGAACAGGCCGGTGCGCCGGCGATTCAGCTCCACGTTCAGATCGGTGTAGAGCACACCGGGCTCCACCGTGACCAGAAAGTCCTCGGGCCGCACCTCCAGGATCCGGTTCATCTGGGCGAAGTCGAGCACCAGGCCGCCCCGGACCGGGATGGGGTTGCCCTCGATGCTGGTGCCCGCGCCCCAAGGGGTCACGGGAACCCGGTGCTCGCCCGCCCATAGAAGGGTTCGCTGCACCTCGTCGGTGGAGGCCGGCCAGGCCACGGCCTCGGGCCGGCGGGGCTCGTGGAACGACTCGTCCCGGCTGTGCAGGTCCAGCACCGACGGGCCCCGGCTGACCCGGTCGGGGGGGAAGATCCTTTGAAGCTCGGACCAGGCGCGGTCGGTGAGGGTCATGGACGTCCTCCCCGGCGTTTGGGCGAGAGGGCCAGGCACACGAAAAAGAGCCCCGTGGCGGTGAGCACGATGGTGGCCCCGCTGGGGACGTCGAGCCCGTACGAGAGCACCAGCCCCAGGAAGCACGACAGGTTTCCGAACAGGACCGAGAGCACGAACAGGGCCCGGTAGTCGTACGTGAGCTGGTAGGCGGCCGAAGCCGGGGTGACGATCAGGGCGAACACCAGCAGGATGCCCACCGCATCCAGGCTGAGCACGATGGTCAGGCTCACGAGCACGAGCATCACGAACGAGTACCGCCCGGCCGGAAGCCCCAGGGCCTCGGCCACCTCGGGGTCGAACGACAGGAGCTGGAACTCCTTGAAGAATACGATCACGGTGGCAGCCACCGCCAGGGTGAGGGCCGCGATGATCCGCAGGTCCGTGGTCGTGACCGACAGGATGTTGCCGAACAGGTACCCGTAGAGCCGGGCGTCGTAGGTCTTCATGAGCCCCACGAACAGGATGCCCAGGGCCATGGTCAGGGCGTAGAAGATGCCGATCGAGGCGTCCATGCGGATCCGACCCGCCTGGCTCGTGGCGTGGATCGCGCCGGCCGTGGCCACGCAGAACCCAACGGCCGTGACCAACGGGTTCCACCCCAGCAGGAACCCAAGGGCCACCCCCCCGAACGCCGCGTGGGCGATGCCCGCGCCGATGAACGCCAAGCCCCGGAGCACCACGAACACCCCCACCAGGGAGCAGGCCGTTCCCACCAGCAGGCTCGCCAGCAGGGCCCGCTGGACGAAAGCGTAGGAGAACATCTCACCCATGGTGATGGTCCCCGGCGAACACGAACGGCCGCCCGCCGGCCTCGTGCACCTGCACCTCGGCGCCGTACATCCGCTCCAGCGTCTCCCGCACCAGGGCCTCCTGCGGGGGACCGTAGGCGTACACCCGCCGGTTCAGGGCGAGCACCCGGTCCAGGTAGGGGTACACCAGATTCACGTCGTGGGTGACGAGCACGGTGGTCAGCCGGCGCTCGCGGTGGGTGCGGACCACCAGGTCCAGCACGGCGTGCTGGCTCCGGACGTCGAGGCCCGTGAACGGCTCGTCCAGCAGCAGGATGCGGGGATCTCGCACCAGGGCCCGGGCGATGGCCACCCGCTGAAGCTGCCCTCCGGAGAGCTGGCCGGCCGGTCGAAGGGCGAACCCCTCCATACCCACCGCCTCCAGGGCGGCCAGGGCCTTCCGCCGCCCCTCCCGGCCTGGCCGGCGCAGGGGCCCGAGCCCCGGGTAGAGGCCCATCAGGACCACGTCCAGGACCCGAAACGGCGCATTGGGGTCCACCTGGGATGCCTGGGGCACGTACCCGATCTCCCGGCGGATCCGTTTGAGGTGATGGCAGCACTCCTCGCCCACGAAAATCCGGCCTTGAACGGGGGGGGTGAGCCCGAGGATCGCCTTGAGGAACGTGGTCTTGCCCGACCCGTTGGGCCCGATCACGCCCACCAGGGCACCGGCAGGGATCTCCAGGGTGATCTCCTCCAGGGCAGGGGTGCCGTCGTAGGCCACGGTGGCCCGCTCGAACCGAACGGCCGGGGCCGGAGCCGAGGGCAGGTCGGTCACGGCGGCTCCTCGGAGAGCGCGTCGATCAGGGTCTGGGCGTTGCGCTCCAGGAGCTCCAGGTAGGTCTGGGCGGGTGAGGCCCCGAGCAAGGGGCTCAGCGTGACCACCCGGATCCCGGTCTCCTGGTGGAGGAGGTCCGGGAGCTTGGAAGGAAGCTGCGGCTCGGTCACGAGTACGCGGATCCCTTCGGTCCGGATCCGGTCGATCAGCCGCGCCAGGGCCCGGGCCGAGGGCTGCCGGCCGGGCTGCTCGACCACCGTGCCCACCAGCTCGAACCCCAGCCCCTCGGCAAAGTAGGGCCAGGCCGGATGGTAGGCCAGGAACCGCCGGTCCGGAAGGGCCGCCACCCGGGCCCGGACGCGGTCGGCCACCCGCCGGAGCCGGGCCCGGTAGGCCTGGAGGCGGACCTCGTAGTAGTCTCCGGCGAACGGGTCGGCCCTCTCGAGGGCCCGGGCGATGTTCCGGCACATGGTCTCGGCCCGGGCCGGATCGAGCCAGACGTGGGGGTTGCCTCCCCCACCGTCGTGGTCGCCCCCCTGGATCGTCGGCACCCCCCGGGCCGCCTCCACCCGGATCAGCTCGCTGTTCCTCGCGTTCTGTACCAGCCCTTCCACCCACTCCTCGAGCCCCAGGCCCACCATCACGAGCACCCGGCTTCCGGCCACGGCCTTCACGTCGGACACCCGGGGTTCGTAGGTGTGGGGGGTCTCGAGGCCGGTAAGGAGGGAGCGGACCTCCACCCGGTCACCCCCGATCTCCCGCACCCAGTCGGCCAGATCGGGCAGGGTGGTGACCACCCGGATCCGATCCGTCGCTCCGGCCGGAGCGGCGAGAAGGATCGAGAGGAGGAGGGCCAGCACGATTCGCATGGAGCCGTTCCCGGAAGGGGCGCGGAACCCCGCGCCCGCTAGAGAAACCATCGAAAGCCCCTTCAGGCCCCTGCGAGTGGGAGCGGCCTTGCGGTCGCGATCCCGGGCTGCAAGGCCCGGCAGGGTCGCCGCTACAGATCGGACGCCGCGCCCGCGCATGGACGGGTCATCAAGGTCGGGAGCCGAGGGCTGCCAAGCCGCCTAGCCGCCCGGCTGCCCGCGGGCCGAAGGCCCAAGACGGTTTGGATTCTAGGAGACGCCCCGGGGGCGGTCAAGAAATCCACCCGAATGGGGCCTTTTGTCCAGGGTGCCGGACCAGGCATACTGAGGGCGAGCCTCTCCCCGAACCCGTCACGCGGAGGGACGAACCCATGACGCTCGCAGAACTATACCGCAGGGCCGTGGAGGTGGGGATGGACCAGGACCCCCGGGGCCGCGCCGAGGCCGAAGCGGATCTGGCCGCCGCGGCCAAGGAGCACGAGGGCCTGTCCGAGGCCGATCGGGAGTTCTTCGATCGGGAGCGCCTCGAGAACCCCTATGCCGACACCCGGATCCTCCACGGCGACCCGGCCACCGAGCTACGGGCCGTGATGGTGGCCGTGGACGTGGAGGGCGACGAGATCCTGCTGGCCGACCGGCTTCGGGAGAGGGGCCGGCCGGTGGACGCCGTGGTGGCCCACCACCCCCGGGGCCACGCCCTGGCCCAGCTGCCGGAGGTCATGCGGATCCAGGCCGGCATCCACGCCGGCCTCGGGGTGCCGGTGGGCCAGGCCGAGGGGATCCTGGGACCCCGGCTGCGGGAGGTGTCGGAGCGGATCCAACCGGTGAACCACCAGCGCACGGTGGACGCGGCCCGGCTCCTGGACGTGCCCTTGGTGTGCGTGCACACCCCGGCCGACAACTGCGTGGCCACGTTCCTGACCCGGCTGTTCGAGCGGGAGGCCCCCCGCACCCTGGGCGACGTGCTCGACCTGCTCCACGCCATCCCCGAGTACCAGGCGGCCCGTCGGGACCAGGCCGGCCCGGTGATCGTGGCCGGCGACAAGAAGGCGCGGGCCGGGAAGATCTTCGTGGACATGACCGGCGGCACCGAGGGGGCCAAGGAGATGTACCAGAAGTTCGCCCAGGCCACCGAGGTGTCCACCATCGTGGGCATGCACCTGTCCAAGGAGCACGTGGAGGAGGCCAAGAAGCACCACCTCAACGTGGTGCTGGCCGGCCACATCGCCTCCGACAACCTGGGTCTGAACCTTCTGCTGGACGCGGCTCTGGAGCCCGGGATCCAGGTGCTGGAGGCGGGCGGGTTCCGGCGGGTGGACCGACGGGGCGGGGGATAGAAACTACCCCACCCAATTCTCGACGCGTAGCCCAGGGATCCTCCGGAACTCCCTTTCGTTATTCGTCACAAGAGTGCAGGCCGCGGCGAGGGCGTGGGCGGCGATCAGCATGTCGAGCGCCCCGATGGGTGTCCCCTGCCGCTCCAGTCCGGCCCGGACTCGGCCGTAAGCCCGAGCGGCTTCGTCGTCATAGGGGAGGATTTCCAGGGGGGCTAGAAATCGGGTCAGGGCACGACGGTTTTGTGCGGGGCGGGCGCTTTTCTCGACACCGTATTCGAGCTCGCTCAACGTGATCGAGGAGATCCCC
>JAADGT010000086.1 GCA_013152215.1 Deltaproteobacteria bacterium | reverse complement strand
AACCTTTCGAACCGCCCGGTGCGGACCCGCATGCCGGGTGGTGTGGGAGGGGTCGGCGGAGACGATGCTCCGCCGCCCCTATCCCGATTTTACGGGTAGAGAAAATGGCGGAGATTCGACTCGGTTCCTTTGTCGTGGGTGCCTGCCTGGTGGCTCTGACCGTTGCCTCCCCCGCCTGGGGCGGCCGGTGCGCCACGGGGTTGCGCCACGCAAAACCCGGGCGGTTCGAGGCCGTTCAACCGTTGCCCCGCCGAGCGGTCTCTCGGGAGGTCGCCCCGGTTCCCACCAAGAACGCCACCGCGTTCGTGACCGAGCACTTCCGGCTTCTCTGGGGCAGCGAGTACGACCGGACCGACCCAGACTGGGCCGACACGGACGGCAACGGCCGGCCCGACTGGGTGGACGAGACGGCCTCGGCCCTGGAGACCGCGTACCGGGAGACGGTGAATCTGGGGTTCCCCGCACCGTACGGGGCGGCGGATTACTACCTAGACGTGTACTTCGCGAACACGGGCGTGGAGGTGTACAGCACCGAGCAGGGGCAGTGGGTCGCGGTCACTGTGGACTCGTCATACTACGCCTACACCGAGATCGACACCGACTACGGGGTGGCCTACTTCGTGTTCAACGATGATTTTTCCCGACACGCCGACGACGAGCAATCGGTCCTTCGGGCCACGGCAGCTCACGAGCTGTTCCATGCCGTACAGCGGGCCCTGGGGTATCCGTGGGACGACGAGGCAGCGGTGCCCGATGCGCGCTGGCGCGCCGAGGGATGGTGGTTCGAGGCCACGGCCACCTGGATGGAAGAGGTGGTGACCCCGGACGTGGACGACTACGTGACCTACGTGCGCGACTTCCTGGCTCGTCCGGAGGCCCCCTTGAGCAGCCAGGACGGTCTGCACGAGTACGGGGCCGCCATCTTTCCGGGTTTCCTATGGCTGCGATACGGGGGTGCGGATCTGTGGGTGGACGTTTTCTCCCGGGCATATGAGGGGGGCCTGGAGACCGTGCTGGACGACACCCTCCAGGCGCGTGCCGGGGTGGCTTTGGCAGACACCGTGGCCGCATTTTGGACCCTTGCGGCTCACCCGGAAGACTTCTGGCCGGACGGAGAGCGGTTTCGGGCCACCACTGCTCCAGACCTGGCACGGACCGTATCGGCCCTTCCTCTTTCCTTCACTTCCTCATCCGCCACGGCCCCGGGTCGCTTCGGAGCGAATCTGTTTCGAGCGGGATCGGCACCCACCGGGGTGAGAGTGGTCTTCTCCTCCCCCTTCCCCGCCACGGTGCGCCTTGCGTTCTCGCGGGGAGGCGAGGCCCTGCCTCAGGTCGTCGAGGCCTCGGAAGGGGAGGCGCGTGTGGATATTCCGGGCTCGGGACCTTTGTACGTGGCCGTGATGAACGAAGCCTCCTCGGAGTTGGGGTATTCCTTGGAGATGACCCCGGAGATTTCGTCCTCGGAAGCCTCTGGAGGGTGCTTCTTGAAAGTTCTTGGGGCTCCCTGAGCGCGACGCTCCCCCGTTCCCCTGCCGTTTGGCTTCCGCTTCACCCCAGGCGCATCGCTCCTGTCGGCTCGCTCCTCGAGCCCTTGACAAACCCCGTATCGTTTTCCTAGTCTGGCGCCGCTAGGACCGGTAGCTTGGCTCCGTTCCTGGAGGGGAGGAAAGGGGGTGTGGCAGGGTGGGGTTCATGTTAAGAAAACAGTTGCCTGGTCGGGAAGCCGGCCAGGCATTTTTATTGGTTCTAAAATAGCAAAAGGCGTTCTACCGCAAAGGAGGGGATCATGAGCGGGCGAGGGGCGAGGATGGGGGTGCGTTGGCTTGTTGCTGTGGCAGCGGCCGTGGGCTTGGCCGGCATCGTCTCGTGTGGAGGAGGCGGTGGAAGCGGCGGCGGGGGCGAAGGGGTGCAAACCGTGTCCTTCGGGGTTTCCGGCCAGGCATTCGACGGGCCCTTGGCCGGCGCGACGGTGGTGGTGCGGAAGCCCGACGGGACGGAGCTGGCCACCGCCACGACGGGCCAGGACGGCACCTATGCGGTCCAGGTGAAAGGGTATGAGGGGCCGTTCATCGTGGAGGTCTCCGGCGGAACGGATCTGGGGCCGGACGGGGTGCCCGGCACGGCCGACGATTCCCCCAACGGCGCGGTGTTCCGGGATATCGGATACGGTGAGAACGGGGCCACGGTTCGGGCCTCCCCGAATCCACTGTTTTCCATGGCGCGGGGGCTGGTATCGAAAGATCTGGGTTCGGCGAGCAAGGCGGAGATCGCTGCGGCCCGGGAGGCGGCGGCGGAGCTTTGTGGGATCGTTGCCGCCGATCTGGAGACGGTGCCCCAGGATGCCACGCTCCGGGAGCGGATTCGCAAGCTGGCAGCCTTGGCTAAGCTGGCCAAGGCCCGAGGCAAAATCTCGTCCGTTGCGGGCTTTTTGGAGAGCTTGGGCCAGCAGGCGCGGACGCAAGGGGTGTCGGCCTTGTTTCCGGAGGGAACCGCGGACTGGGCTGAGGGATTTCGGACCAAGGTCCTGACCGCCCTCGACGTATCGGAAACCGTGGCCCAGCAGGCGGCCAATGCCGAGGCTCGACAGGCAGCGAAGTCGAGCGGCACGGTCATTTCCGGAGTCGTCCGGAGCCTGACCACCGACGCCGCCGTAGCGGGGGCTGCGGTGGTTCTGGTCGGGAAGGGGGTGAGCACGGTCACGGACGGCAATGGGACGTTTTCGATGGAGGTTCCCCTGGAGGAAGAAGGGGAGAGCCTGAAGTTGTCGGTTCGGGCCGATGGGTATGCCGAGAACCAAAAGGTCTTCACCGCCTTCCAGGGAACGCCGGTGTCCCTGAATCTTTTTCTGAAACCGATCTCCTTGAGAACCACGGTGACTGTGGATGACGGATTGAGCGTGGGACGTGGAGCCCGCCTCGCCGCAGGCGATCTCGTGCTGGAAACCCGCAACGGCGCGGCCGAGGTGGTGATTCCACTGCGGGCCCTGCGCCGCGCTGTGGCTCGTCACGCCGCGGACCGGGGGTTGGCAGCAGCAGCCCAGTACACGGCCGAGGTGACGTACGGGGATCCGTTGCGGGAGAAGGAGATCTTCCCCGGATCGTTCCGGGCGAAGGACTCCGAAGCGCGTGCCCGGCTGGCGGCCCGGGCACCTCGGAGCGCGTTCCAAGGCGCCGAGGACGAGGTGAGCCTCGAGTCGGTGGCGTTCGTGAACGTGCGGTTGAAGGCGAGCGACGGCTCCGAGGTCACGGACCTCGGTGGGGACGAGATGACGATCCGCCTTCGGATCCCGGATGGCCTGCAGGCTCGCTACCTCGACCTCTACCGCCGCGGCCAGACCGTGATCCCCTGGTACTCGTACGACGAGGAGCAGGGGATCTGGGTGCGCGAGGGCGAGGCGACACTGGTCAAGGTGGTCGAGGGCGGGAAGGAGGTCATGTACGCCCAGGCCCAGGCCGGGCACTTCTCCTGGTGGAACGTGGACTGGCCCATCATCACCCACGCCCTGCTTCGGGGCACGGTGAAGGACGACAACGGGAACCCACTGGCCGGGGTCTCCGTGGTGGCCGAAGGGGTGAACTACCAGGGGGCCAGCGAGGCGGTGACAGACTCGGACGGGGGGTTCGAGATGAGGGTGCGTCGCGATGGGATCCTCAGGGTGTATGTGCAAGGGGAGCCCCAGAGCGAAGAGGAAGCCAGCACGAGCGGCGACCCGGTCGATACGGCCGGCGACGTGCCGGTGTACGCCGTGGACCTGACGGTGGCTCGAACCCGGGTTACAGGGCGGGTCGTGTGGGCCGGGACCGCCCCCGCCGAGCCGGTCCAATACGTGACCGTGCGGGCTTCCACCGGCGCTGCAGCCGTGACCGGGAGCGACGGGGCGTTCGATGTGCCGGTGCCGTCCGGTAGGGACGTCACCTTGGTGTTCGAGTACTGGGACCCGGAAACCTGGCAGTCGGTGCGTGCCACCCGGGCCGTGGAGGATGCTACCGGCGACGTGGACTTGGGCGACGTGACCCTTCAGCGGCCCACCGAGTGGGTCACGCTAGAGGGCACGGCCTACATCCGTACCGGCGCCGGCACGGACGACGAAACCACCGAGCCCGCCCGCTGGGCTTACCTGAACGTGGCTGGGTACGAGACCTGGACCGACCGGGACGGCAACTATTCGGTTTCGGTGCCCAGGGAAGAAGACGGCACCTACGAGGTTTCCGGTCGGGTCCGGTGGACGTTCGACCTGACGACCCAGGGCGAGGTCAGCGAGGACTCGCCGGACGTCTATTTCGACGTCCAGCAGGTCACCCTCCGCGGCACCGTGCTCGTGGACGACGGGACAGGCCCCGAGCCAGCCCCGGGTGCAGAGGTCTGGACCGACACGGGGGCGTACACGACGACCGATGAGAACGGCGGCTACGAGGTCCAGGCGGTCGCCGGGGTGGCGGGAGAGGTGACGGTGGCCTACTACGACAGCGTGTCCGGCCAGTGGATCCAGGACAGCCAGGAGGTTGTGCCGGGCGCCGAGGACCCCCAAGAAGGCCCCTCCTTCCTGCTGCAGGTGGTGCGACCCGTGCGGGTCACGGGGCGGGTGACCTTCGGAACGGGGTGCCCGGCGGGCTGGGCCGGTCTCCTGACCTACGAGCAGGGGTGGACGAGCACCGACGGAGAGGGCCGGTACGAGGTGTACCTGCCCGCGGAGACGGATCAGAAGATCTTCGTGGTGTACGGTGATGACGAGGTGTGGACGGAAGCCCTGAACCTGTTCGGCCGAACCGGCACGGTCGTGCACGACATCCAGATCGAGGGCGTGGAGGTTCCGCCCTCCGTGGAGGTGCAGGAGTACGCGGCATCCGTGGTGGCCGGGGGAACGTGGAGTGCGACGCTCGGGGTACGCCGGTGCGGAACCGATCCGTTCTCCTATCGGGTGTCGGCCGACGACGTGTTGGAGAGCCCCGTGGAAGGCGATCTCGTTTTCACCGCCGGAGAGGCCACGGTCGATCTGCAGATCGCCGTGCCCGAGTCGGTCGCCCCTGGATGGCACGAGTTCCGCTTCGAGGTCCTCGGCGGAGGTGGCAATGCGGTGGCGCAGAACTCGTTCTGGGTCCAGATCCGGCCGGCCGACGTGAACGAAGCGCCTCGGGTCGAGGAGCTCATGGTGGCACCGCCCACGGTCATGCAGGGTCAGGAGGTGGAGGCGTGGGTATATGCGTGGGACCCGGACTGGGACGGTTTGACGTTTGCCTGGACCTTGGAGCGCCGGAACCAGGACGGCGAGTTCGAACCGGTCGAAGCGGACCTGGGTGGCGAGCCGTACGCTGCGGCCGACACCGCCGGATGGGAGGCCGGCGTGTACCGGTTCACCGTGGCGGTCTCGGACGGCACGGAAACGGTGAGCCGGTCGACCGAGTTCGAGGTGAGCGAACCCACCCCCCTGGTTTGGTCGGTGGTGGCCGATCGCAGCCAGGCCACGGAGGGCGAGGAAGTGTGCTTCGTCGCCTACGGGGAGTATCTGCAAAGCGTTTCGTGGACGGTCAACACCGGGAACACCGTAGAAGACGATGATCAGTACTGCCATACGGTAACGTCCGAGGAGGTGGACGCCGGCGAGCTCGTGGTGGACGCGAGGGCGGGAGGCTCGAGCGCAAGCGCCCGGGTGTCCCTGTACCGGGATTCCGACGGAGACGGGCTGTCCGCAACGAGGGAGGCGGAACTGGGAACCAGCGACTCCGACCCCGACTCGGACGACGACGGTCTGACCGACAGCGCCGAGGTGGATCGGGGTACCAACCCCCTGGCCGCTGACTCGGACGGGGATGGACTCTCGGACGGTATCGAGGTGGCCCAGGGCACGGATCCCCTGAACGACGACACGGACTACGACGGCATCAAGGACGGCGAGGACGAGCACCCCCGTACGCCCATGTCGGCCTCGTTCGGTGAGGCCAAGGCCCATCTGGAGGCTGGGGACGTGGCTGCGGCCCACGAGGTGCTCGCCCAGATGGACGAGGGAGGCACCCTCACCGACCCCGCCCGGGTCCTCTACGCCCTGACCACCGTCATGACGGTGGCCGAGGAGGCAAAGGACGCGGCCTCGCCGTTCTACGCCGTGCTCGATGCGCTGGGTCTCCAAGTGGTGGGAGACACGCTGCAAACCTATGACCTTTTGGACATGGGAGCAGGCTTGGGCGGCGCTTCGAGCATGGGACGGGCGGCACGCCTGGCTGCTGCGGCGACAACTCCGGAGCCGTACCGGGCGGCGGCCGAGGAAGCGCTCGACAAGGTCGTGGCGGCCGGGGCCCTACTGGAGGCCGTGACCGGCCCGGTTTCGTTCACCGTCACGATCGAGGGGGCCGAGTACGAGGTGGACGACGCGGACGTTGGGCTGCTGGGAGCGGCCCTCGACTGGAGCGAGTTCCTGCTCCAGTTCGCGCTGGCCTACGACTATACGTACGACGAGACCCGGGGGCCTGTGTTCTCGTTGTTGAACCTCCAAGACCTGGTGTTGCGGAGTGATGCGGCGGATCGAATGGCTGCGGCCAAACAGGCGTTCGTGGATGCGATCAACGGCCTGAAGGCGGCCCATGACGCCATGGCGGCGGAGACCGACGATCAATCCGACGATCTTCTGACCCTCGTTCCCGAGCTGGCGGGCTACTGGCCGTACCTTACCCAGACCCTGGATGCCCTGGCTGCCTCGGCAGAGGCGGCTGGCTTTACGCCGGTGCCGTTCTGGCAGCCCGGCGGGGAAAAGCTCGTAGGGTTACAAGACGGTGCGGAAGGAGAGGGGACCCTGGGCACCTTTGAGGTCCCCGTGTATCGCCAGTACCTGAGCCTCGATCTTTCGGTCTTGTTCGACGAACCGTTCGACGGGACGCGGCTTGCGGAGGATGTGGAAGGCGGGCTCGTGAGCGTGTCTTTCACGGCTGCAGGGCTGGATTGGGACGGGACGCCTTTGTACGACGTCGCAACCCAGATCGATCCGGACTCGTACCTCGCCGGATTCGTCGCCTCCCTGATCGAAGACGTGGCCTTTTCGGACGGTCCGGAGGGGACGGAAATCGCGGCCTATCTGTGGGGCGAGGCCACGGGCGGGCGTTTGCTCGACCCGTGGACCGGAAACCCCGCAACGGCGCTCGAGATGGTGAACCACGGCAGCCCCGAGGCCGTGACGCGGGAGACCTACACGGCCACGCGGGTTGCGTTCCGCCCGATCGCCACGGCCGAAGGTCCCATCACGTTGGACGGCGACGACAGCGATTGGGCCGGTGGCGTGGAGACGTCGCTGGAAGAGTTCGGTGAGGTGGCCGAGGTCGTTGCCGAAGACGGGGTCTACCTGTTGATCCGATCGCCGTACCTGTACAGCGGCTCCTCTGTGAACCTGTCGTTCGGAAGGGCCAACGGTTCGGGTCGGTTGGATCGATGGGCCTGGGGGTTGAGCGTTTCGTGGACCGGCCCGGATCCGGACGTATCCGTCTGGGGCATCCCCGGCGAAGGGGTCCAGGCGGCCGCCTCGGACGGAGTTGCGGAAGTTTTCATTCCGTCGTGCGCCCTGACCCTCGGGGCCCGAAACGGTCTCGTGTTCCTGCACGACGCTTCGGCTGCGTGGGGAATGGCCCAGTGGGACAACTCGGACGAGAGCGGGTGGCCGCCAGAATGGATTCTGGGTTACGAGCTTTCGGTGCCCGAGTGCGCCGGCACGACCACCGACTCGGACGGCGACGGTCTCACCGACGAACAGGAGAACTGGATCGGTTCCGACCCCAACCAGGCCGATACCGACGGGGACGGTCTTTCGGACTACGCGGAGGTCATGACCCACTGGACGAGTCCGAACTACGCGGACTCCGACGGGGACGGGTACGATGACAGTGCAGAGGTGGAGGTGGGGGCCGACCCCAATGACAGGGAGAGCACGCCGCAGAACACCGGACTGCAGATTCGAGGCGCCTATCTGCAGTACCGGAATTACGCAGACCCGGCGGACACCTACTCGTCGGACATGTACCGGGCATGGGTTCAGTTGACCTTGGACGGCCACCTTGTGGGTGAGAGCGACATCGCGGAAATACGCGTGTTGGACGAGAACGGAAACGAGGTGGCGCGCAACGATCTTCATGTGTGGGTGGATGACACCTTTGTGTACACGGCAGAAGGTGGCGTCGGCGGGCCGTACCGTTACTCCGGAGTTTACTTCAGCATGCCGGATCTGCCGGCGGGGACGTATACGCTAGAGGTTGCCTCCACACGAGGGGGTCAGGTCACCCGGGCAATCACCTATCCCGGAGGCTTGGAGCTGCCCTACGTGACGGATGTGGCCTACGAATGGACGCTCACTGGCGGGTTGCGCATCTCCTGGCACAATCCAACGGACCAACCGAACTGGGACCGTGTGGACAGGATTACTTTGGAGTTCATGGATCAAGATGGATACGATGTCTTATATGTCCATCTAGATCCGAGCACCGAGTCTGTGGTTGTTCCGCGCTCCGTGTTGGGAAAGGTCGCTGCCTATGAGCGATTCGCAAGCTTGCAGCTTTTTGTTCAGACAAGGGCGCGCGGCGAAAGCGGCAACTATGCGAGAGGGTATTCGGATATGCTGGATATTCCGTGGGCCTGGGACGATCCGATCGTAAGTTGGGCCTACATCCAGTACAGAAATTATCCTGACGACACGAAGGACGGTGTTCACGCTTGGATCGAGTTCAAGAAAGCGGGCGAGGTCATCAGCGCCGAAGAGGTCAGCTCAGTCGCCATCCAGGACGACTCCGGAAGCGCAATTGTGGGCGGAGACCTCGGATCGGCAGAGTTTTACGGTGCGCCGTACCTATGGCTCTCGTGCGGCAGCGGCTCGTGTTATTGGGATGGAAAGGTGAGGTCGCAGTCCGGGTTCTGGTGGCGACTTGATACGCCCCCAACCCCGGGGAGCTACGTGTTCTCGGGCCGGTATGCCGACGGCACGGCGTTCGAGGCTGCCCTGGACTACCCCGGGGAGATGGCGTTGCCGTTCGTCACAGACCTGACGTCCGAGGTGGAAGAGGACGGAGGGGTGTTTCTCACCTGGACGAACCCGGTCTCCGCTCCGAACTGGGACCAGGTGGACCAGTTGCGGATCGTGGTTCTGGATACAAGCACCGGGCTGGAGGTGCTGTATGCCTACGTGCCCAAGGAGCGAGACTACGCAGTGTTCCCCGCCGAGGCGGTGGAGAAGCTCCGGTCCATGGGGACCGGCCCGTTCATCTGGCTCGTGCAGACGCGCGCCTACGACGAGTCTTGGATGAACTATGCGAGGGGGTATTCGGCTGCGGCCACTTTCTCACTTACCTACGACGAAAGTTCCGTCCCCACGGACAGCGACGGGGACGGTATCTCGGACTACGACGAGATCATGACGGGAGTCGGGTCGTGGTACCGGACGGATCCACGAAACCCGGACACCGATGGGGATGGCCTCACGGACGGAGAGGAGGTGAACACTTACGGGACCGATCCAACCCAGACGGACAGCGATTGGGACGGGGTGCCGGATGGCGAGGAAGTCGCTGCAGGAACAAACCCAACATACTCATGGGAGTTCCCGAGCCAGCGTCTGACCTCGGACTACGGGTATGTGCAGTACCGTAACTATGAGAGCGCGGAGAGAAACGGGTTCCGCGCGTGGATCTCGCTGCTGGATCAGGGGGAGCCTCCGACTAGCGAAGACGTGGTGTCCCAGGTCACCCTGGAGGACGCGACGGGTTACTTCGCAACCGATGAGTGCACATTCCTCTGGTCGGACTATCTGCTGTTCGATCCTACGTCCGGGACCACCGAGCAGTCCCGTTGGGCCGGGTGCTGGTTCGATTTGACCGGTTGGGATCTGAGCCCGGGAACGTACCGGTTTGAGGTGCGGGACGCCGACGGAGGGGCCCTGGTCAAAGAGGTGGAACTCCCAGACGTGGTTTCTTTGCCGTACGTGTCGTCCTCGACGATGACCTACGAATGGTTGGACGACGGCAGCCTGAAGCTCCGGTGGGCCGAGCCGGAGAATCCGACGTACGATAAACTCTGGGTGGTTTTCTTCCGGCCCCAGGGAGCGGACTTCTTCTATGTGCGAGACGTGCAGGGGAGCCCGGAAGTCACGATCCCGGCGGGGGTGGTGGATGCACTGGACGCTCTCTCCCCCCTGTCAGAGGGTTGGTGGTGGATAATGCAGGGCCGGGCGTGGACGGAGGACGGGGACAACTACGCGAGGAGTTACAGTAACCCCGTGAAGATCACGGAAGATCGGGACGGAGACGGGATCAGCGACGTTGAGGAGATGGCTATCGGTACAGACCCTCTCGTCCCGGACACGGACGGTGACATGGTGGGGGACGGCCTGGAGCTGACCCTGGGAACGGATCCCCTCAACGATGGGGACCCGGGGGGCGCTCCGCCCTCTGGGGCCGCTGACGTGGAGGGGGCCTGGGAGTACCGGAACGACTCCGGAACCCTGAGAGCAACGTTCCAGTTCAATACCGACGGGTCTTTCGTGATAGATCATCAGGACTATAGGGGCTCTGGAGCGTGGTATCACGAAGAGGGCGCGTGGGAGCTGACCTCGGAGGGCCTCCAACTGACCTGGTCGAGTTCGGATGATCCGAGCATCCCGGTGGGGACCATCCGAACCGTTCCGGTCGTTCTTGTCCCTGACGAGCGGATGGTGCTGGACCTGTGGATCTTGCTCCAACGGCCTCAGTGACAAGTCGAGCCGTCTGGCACGCGAAGCCTTCGCCGCGCCCGACTCGTTGTGGAGCCGGGGAGGTCGTTCGGCCTCCCCGGTTTTCTGAACCCGGTGACTCGATGGTGCGTTTTCTCCGGCATGTCCCCCGGCCATGGTTGGTGGGCACCGTGTTCTTGGCGGTAGCCCTGTGGGGGGGCGCGGCTTTGTGGAAGGGGGGAAAAACCGAAGCACCACCTCGCGCGTTCTCCGGCATCCGCCAAGAGGTCACGGGGGTTGAGTACGTGGAGGAGGACCCACGGAACGGGACGGTGCTCAGCGTTCGGGCGGCCCGGTCGGTCACCCGCGACGGGGCCGTGGGGAAGCTCTTTCGCTCCCCGCTGCGACCCGTCGTGACGCTCGAGGGCGTTCGGATCGAACTTCGCGACGCCGAAGGCCGAACGCTCACGGCCCGGGCCGGGAGGGGGCGGCTGGACCCGCGTTCGTGGAAGGTGCGTTTGCCGAGGCCATCGGAGCTGAGCCTCGACGGTCGCAGGTTGGCGGCGGAGGAGTTGGTCGTCGGCCGCGATGGAGAGGTCGCGTTTCCTAAAGGTCTGCACGTGGAAGGGAAAAAGGTGCAGATGCGGTGGTTCGAGGGGCCCCTGGGCGCGTTGAAAACGGCCGTGGAGAAGGGGCCTGCACCCCAGGCGGATGCGACCGGTCACAGGCCCGAGCCAGACCGGTTGACCCCCTTGGGGCGCCCTGGTAGACTTCCCCGCCAACCGGAGGCCGGGGGCCCG
>JAADGT010000290.1:2924-14492 GCA_013152215.1 Deltaproteobacteria bacterium | reverse complement strand
GGTGCCCTCCGGGCAGGAACGCAGGGCAACAAGGGAAGGTAACTTGTGGGATCCGGGGCCATTGCCGGCGGCGGGCATGGGGCCTGCTTCCGGCCGCGCGCGAAGCCGGGCGTGAGATTCGCCGCGCAGGCACGGGGCACCGACGGTGGTCTCATGACAGCCCGGTCGGGCACGAACGATTTCACGGTGCGAGCGTTGGAGGCGCTGCGCGGCAAACAGAGGAGCCGCGCGCGGCGCTCCAGCAGACCCCATGCCCCCCGGACCGTGAGGTGATGACAAAGAGGCGTGGTGATACTTAGAACGCTCGGAAATCAGGGAGATTTTCAAGCCTCCTGGCCTTCCAGCCTCCTAGCCTTCCAGCGGGCCGAAGGCCCAAAATACCGGGAAGGAGAGCGTGATGATCCATCTGGACGCCGTGGGAGAGGTGCTCGGGCCCTTCGTGCACCGCTACTCCTGGCGCGACGTGGTCCTCTATCATCTCGGCATCGGGGCCCGGGCCTCCGATCTCCCGTACGTGTACGAGGGGGCGGAAGGGGGGCTCCGGGTGCTCCCGTCCTTTGCCGTGGTTCCGGTCCTGGCCCCCTACATGACCGTGCTCCGGCGGCTTCGGGTGCCCGTGGCGAGCATTCTCCACGGGGAGCAGGCGATCCGGCTCCACGGCCCCCTCCCGCCCGAGGGGGAGTTCCACACCACGGCCCGGGCGTCCGCCGTGTACGACAAGGGCAAGGCGGCGCTGCTGATCGCGGAGACCCGCACCACCGACGCGTCGGGCGCCCTCCTGTTCGAGACCCGGGCCGCCGTGCTGTGCCGGGGCATGGGGGGATGGGGCGGGGACCCCGGACCCCGACCGGAGCCTCGGATCGTGCCCGGCGACCGCCCCCCAGACTTCGAGGCGAGCGAGCCAACCGCCGAGAACCAGGCCGCCCTCTACCGCCTTTGCGGGGACACCAACCCCCTGCACATCGACCCGGCCGCGGCCCGGGCCGCCGGGTTTCCCCGACCGATCCTCCACGGGCTGTGCACCTTCGGGTTCGTCTGCCGGGCCGTGGTGTCCCGGGCCTGCGGGGGGGATCCGGCCCGCTTGCGGGAGATGGGGGTGCGGTTCGCCGCGCCCGTGTACCCGGGCCAGACCATCACCACCCGGGGCTGGCGGGTTGGATCGGGCACCTACCACCTGGGAGTGTCCACGGAGTCGGGGGAGGTGCTCAACAACGCCTACGCCAGGGTGGACGAGGCATGATCGAGCATCAGCGCACGAGGAGCGAGCCATCATGATGTACCAGGCAGAGCATCGGATCTTCCGCGAGGCCTTCCGCCGGTTCCTGGACCGGGAGGTGGTTGCCCACATCGACCGGTGGGAGGCGGACGGGATCGTCCCCCGGGAGGCGTGGGCCAAGCTCGGCGCGGCGGGGTTCCTGTGCCCATGGCTCCCCGAGGAGTACGGGGGCAGCGGGGCCGACTTCCTCTACTCGGTGGTCATCGCCGAGGAGCTGGCCCGGGCCGGCGCGGTGGGGCTCATGGCCCCGCTCCACAGCGACATCGTGGTCCCGTACCTCTACCACCTGGGCACCGAGGAGCAGAAGCGCCGGTGGCTGCCCGGGTGCGCCTCGGGAGAGATCATCACGGCAGTGGCCATGTCCGAGCCCAACGCGGGCTCCGACCTGGCCGCCCTCAAGACCTGGGCCCGCCGGGAGGGGGACGAGTACGTGATCAACGGGACCAAGACGTTCATCTCCAACGGCATCAACGCCGACCTGGTGGTGGTGGCCTGCCGCACCGACCGGGAGGCCCCGCCCTCCAGGGGGATCAGCCTGATCTGCGTGGAGCGGGACGCGCCGGGCTTCAAGCGGGGTCGGAAGCTCGAGAAGATGGGCCTCCGCTCCCAGGACACGGCCGAGCTCGTGTTCGACGAGTGCCGGGTGCCGGCGGGGAACCTGCTGGGCGAGGAGAACCGGGGGTTCCGGCACATGATGGAGCACCTCCAGCAGGAGCGGCTCGTGTGCGCCGTGATGGCCCAGGCCATGGCCGAGGCCATGCTCGAGATGACCGTGGCGTACGCCACCGAGCGTAAGGCCTTCGGCCGGCCCGTCGCGGCGTTCCAGCACAACGCGTTCAAGATCGTGGACATGGCCACCGAGATCAAGATGGGCCGGGCGTTCCTGGACCAGCTCATCCGCAGGCACCTGGCCGGGGAGGACATCGTCACCGACGTGTCCATGGCCAAGGCGTGGATCGCCGAGATGGCCAACCGGGTGGCCTACCACTGCGTGCAGCTCCACGGCGGGTACGGGTACATGGAGGAGTACCCGATCTGCCGGTTCTATCGGGACGTTCGACCGTTTGCGATCTTCGCCGGCACCACCGAGATCATGAAGCTCATCGTGGCCCGGAACATGGGACTCCTGGGTTGACTCGGCCGGCCCGACGCCCGTACCGTTCCGCCGGGTCCGACACGGGCGGGGATGCAGCGCGTGGAGGCAGGAGAGATCCCATGGGAACGGGCAACACGGCCGGGGACACCTTCGGTCAGATCCTGGAGGCGGCCAAGGAGCTCTTCTACGAGAAGGGCTACGAGAACGCGACCACCCGGGAGATCACGGACCGGGCCGGCATCACCAAGGCCGCCATGTACTACCACTTCAGGAACAAGCAGGAGATCCTCTACACCATCTGCCTACAGGCGGCGGACGAGCTCATCGGCAACATGCGCGAGGCCATCGCCGCCAGCCGGGAGCCGGGAGGGGACCTGCGCGGGCAGATGAGGAGGATCCTGCTGAGCTACGCCAACACCTACCTGAAGAACAAGATCTTCAACAAGATCCTGCTCCACGACATCGAGTACCTGGACGAGGACAAGAAGCGGGTGATCCTGGACAAGGAGAAGGAGAACGTCCACCAGCTCCGGGGCTTCCTGGAGGGCCTGATCGAGCGGGGCGTGCTCCGGCCCGTGAACCCCACCGTGATGACCTTCAGCCTGATCAGCACCCTCCACTGGCTGTTCTTCTGGTACCGGGAGGGCGGCCCCCTCACCCTGGAGCAGGTGATCGACGAGATCGTGGACCTGTTCCTGTTCGGAAGCGCAGCCCCCCAGCCCCCCGCGGGGTGAGGCCCGGCGGGCCGAATGGGACGTGGGGCTCCCGCTGGGTACCCAAAGGAGACTTCGTTCATGAGCGGCAAGGTCCGGACCGAGATTCGAGACGGGGTGGCCCTTTTGACCCTTCACCGTCCCGAGGCCCTCAACGCCTTGGATCCCGAGATGGCCCGCGCCCTTCGGGTGGCTGCCGAGGCCGTGGGGGAGGATGACGCGATGCGTTGCGTGGTGCTCCGAGGGGCTGGCGAGCACTTCATGGCGGGGGGCGACGTCGCGTTCTTCCGGCGGCAGATCGAGACCGCCGGACCGGAGGCGGCCGTGATCCCCCGCGAGGTGTTTCGCGACGCCCACGGCGCCGTCGTGGCCTTGCGCCGCATGCCCAAGCCGGTGATCGCCAGCGTGCAGGGGGCGGCGGCCGGCTACGGGGTAAGCCTGGTGGCGGCGTGCGACCTGGCCCTTGCCGCCGAGGGCAGCGTGTTCACCCTGGCCTACTGCCACATCGGAGCGAGCCCCGACGGCGGAGCCACGTACTTCCTTCCCCGCACCGTGGGGTTCAAGCGCACCATGGAGATGATGCTCCTCGGCGGCCGCTACGATGCGCACGAGGCCCTCGCCATGGGCCTGGTCAACCGGGTCGTGCCCCGGGAGGAGCTGGAGCGGGAGACCGCCGCCCTGGCCGCCCGGCTCGCCTCGGGGCCGTCCGAGGCCTACGCCCGGGGCAAGGCCCTGGTGAACGCCTCGTTCCGGCACACCCTGGAGGAGCAGCTGCACGCGGAGGAGGAGGCGTTCCTGGCGTGCGCCGCCACTCCGGACTTTGCCGAGGGCGTGAGGGCCTTCTGCGAGAAGCGCGCCGCCCGCTTCGGCGGCTGATCCCAAACCCCACCCCACGCTGCCGTTCGGCCGTGGGGCGGGGTCCGGCGGGCATCTACCCCCCGGCCCGCGTGAGATCCGGACTCCCGGAAGGATTCCCAGCCACCGCCCCGGCCTGTTCCCACGAGGCGGTCCCCCTTGGCGGCCGGAGAGCAGCCCAGAGGGGGACGCGTACCCTCATCCCCCTCCGGAGCCGAGGCCCGCCAGGCTCTCGGCCTCCCCCCGGCCGAGCCCCACCCTCTCGCCGGCCTCGAGAATCTCCTCCCAGGTAACGGCGTCCACCGGAATCCCATGTCTCTTCCGCTCGGCCGCGGCCAGGCGCTCGGGCTCCCCCGCCACGAGCACCGGCTCGTCCGGGTCCGCCGGAGGCGACGCCTTGGCGTATGCCACCATGGCGTCGATCTCGGCTCGCATCCACTCCGGGTCGCCGAACCGCCCGGGGTCGAGCAGAACGCTGAACAGGTTGTTTACGATCGCCCCCTTCCGGGGGATGGCCGGCTGGATCGTGCCGCCCCCCGAGAGCACCCCGGCCAAGAGCTCGGCGACCAGGGCGAGCCCATAGCCCTTGTGCTCCCCGATGGGGAGGAGCGCCCCTCGACGCTCCTGCCGAAACATCACCCCGGGGTCCCGGGTGGGGCGGCCCTGGTGGTCGATCAGGTGCTCCGGGGGCACCGGTTCTCCCTTGTTCATGAGCACCCGCACCTTGCCGAGGGCGATGCGGCTCGTGGCCATGTCGAGGAGGATCGGGCCCTCCCGGCCCGGCCGGGGGATCGTCACGCACACCGGGTTCGTGCCGAACCGGGCGTCGCTTCCCCGGAACGGAGCCATCAGGGGTGGATGGTCCTGCACGTTGACCCAGTGGAGCGAGACCAGCCCGGCCTCTGCCGCCTGCTCCCCATAGGTGCCGACCCGACCCACGTGGTGGGCGTGCCGAAGGGTCACCACCGAGACCCCGAGGGCACGGCAGCGCTCGATCCCGGCGGCGATGGCCTCCCGGGCCACTCGCTGACCGTAGCCGCGCGCCCCCTCGAACCGTAGGATCGACCCTTCGTCGGCGAGGAGCCGGGCCGGGGTGTTGGGTCGAAGCAGCCCTTCCCCCACGAACCGCACGTAGTAGGGGATCATCCCCACTCCGTGGCTGTCGTGGCCGGCCAGGTTGGCCCGGACGAGATGCTCGGCCACCACCCGGGCCTCGCCGGGCTCGCTTCCCGCCCGGGTCAGAACGGCCTCCGCCACCCTCTGAAGGGCACCGAACGGTATGCGGACCTCACCGTGCCCGGCCATGCTCATCCTCCTGCGTGCCCTCCGCTCCGGAGCCCCACGCGAGCCGTGCCGTCCTGGGCATCGCCGGCCTCCCAGTCTCAGCCCACCGACTCGAAGTACGTTTCCAGCAGTGACTTCCATTCACCAACGAACTCATCATATACCGTAGCAGTAAAGCTCGAGATGAAAGCCTCTCCACGGGGCGAGAGAGCGATGTACTTGTACCTCACCTCCACCTCGGTCAGCCCATCAGAAATCCTGTTACATCGAACCCTCACCACCCCCACCTTGTCGTAGGGCTCGATTTTATAGAACTCAACGAGCCGTTTCTCGGGGTCGTATGCTTTAACGACCCAAATGGCCCTCCCACCCCCGTGATCGTGGGATTCGGTGATGAACACGTAGTCTTCCGTGAGCTCGGGCGTGCCCATGACGTCTTGATAGTCCCACCCAGGCACCCAGAGCTTTTCCCCCTCGGGGCTGAACAACGGGAACAGCTCGTCGACCGGCGCCGCGATCTCGAAGGTTTTGGTGTGCTCGACGGATTTCATCTCGCTCTCGATGCAGCCCCCTTCCCTCGCCAACACGAGGCCGGGGGATCGACAGGGGGACTTCGAGGTCGAAACCGCAGACGCCGGAGCCGGCCGCCGGTTCTCACGCCGTCGCAATGAACCCGGTGAGCGCCAGGGCCGCCGCGGCGACCAGGCCGCAGAAAACGCCGAACAGCGCCACGGCATGGGGGTCCACCACCGGCCGACCGTTCACGGTCATCCACGGTGCGGCAAAGGAGTGAGCCACCCGGTCGCCTTTGGTGATCTCGTCGTAGACCGCCTCGGGCACGGTGAACGTCTCGCTCCCGACCCCGATCTCGAACGTGTAGACGTTCCCAGCCCGGCCGAAACTCTGCTTCTTCCACACCTCGCCCGAGAACGAGGGGATCTTGAACAGCCACAGGTGGACGCACGCCGCGAGAACCAGACCGACCCCCCATACGGCCAGGACCGCCTTTCCCTTGGCGGCCGGGCCCATGCGCTCCGAGCCCTGAGGACGGGGCTCCGGGCCCGGGCCGCGCCCCTGCCGCCGGGCGACCCAGGCGATCGCCCCGCCGAGGGCGAGCAGGATTGCCAGGGTGGCGCCGAAGCTGGGCAAGAACACGTCCAAGAACGTCTGCATGATTGCCCTCGGTCCCGGCGGATGCCCCGCCCTGCCTCAGTGCCAACCCAGGTCGGCGAGAAGCAGCCCCACCACGCTGCGCCGGTTGTGATCGCGGGTGTACCGCTCGGCTGCCTCCCGGGCCGCCTCCTCGCTGGCCCAGGCCCCCACCACGTCGTGGTGCGCCCCCTTGGGGTAGGGTTCCCGCAGCACCACGAACAGGCGGTTGGGCCACCGCTCCCGGGGAAGCTCCTCGGAGGACGGATACGGAACGGGTGGATCCGGCAGGAGTGGCGAGCGCCGCGGAGCCCGCCGCTTGCTGCCCGGCCGGGGGTGAAACGCAATCCGCTTCTCCAGGAGCCAGAGCTGGGTATAGCCAGGGGGGAAGCAGCGTTCCGCCGCCTCCTTCCAGCCCTCCGACGGCGGGAACAACCCGGTGAACCGCTGCTCCCGGTTCGTCAGATAGAGGAACCAGACGGGGTCGGAGGGCTCGCCCGGCGTGCCGAACGGCGTCCGCCAGGGACGAACGGAGAGGGGGAACTCCTTCTGGTAGATCGGCACGGGAAGGTCTCCGGGTGGGCAGGACGCTCCAAGTGAGCGTCCTGCCGAGAAACAATTACCCCAGCGGTAGCACAGAGCCGAACGGGATGCAACGGCCGACCTGCGAGCGGAAACGCCCGCTGGGGGCGCCCTCCGCCTGGCTTTGCCCCCACGCTCCCCGCGCCGCGTCGACGGGGCGGGGATCCGATGCGGCGGGGGGCAGCTACCGAGCGGACCCGGCTACTGGTACGACGTCTTGTCCTCGATCCCTTCCCTCGACGCCGGATCGAAGATCCCCTTCTCCTTGGCCTCTTCAATCCACTGTTGGCGCAATCCCTTGAGAAACCTTCTCTTCTCCTCGACCAGCTTCCCGTAGGGCAGCCCGATCAACGCCTGGGCCTTCTCCTTGGTCGAAAAGTCGGGCGCCTCGTAGTCACCGGCCCCGTACTTGGCGAGAATCGCCCGCAGCTTCACCCGCGCCTCCTGGGCCTTGGCGATGGCGCTGCCCAGAACCCGGAGCACCTCCTCCGGCGCGTGGAAAAACGCCCCGTGGGCCGCCACGGCATAGTCCCAGCGCCACTGCCCGTGGCGAATGTCCTGCAGCGCCGGCCGCATCTCCTCCTCCGTGGCACCCAGCTCCCAGGCCTTGGCCGCCTCCAGATGGGCCCGGGCAAGGATGTCCATGGCGAGGCGGGACAGCTCGTCCCTGCGCTCCCGCTTTCTCTCGACGACCGCCTTGAGCTCCTCCGGGTCGGAGTCGTGGCAGCTCAAGCAGGTGTCTTCCATGTCGTCGAGGGGATTGCCGATCTGGTGAGAAGTGAAACTGACGCCTCCTTCGCTCTTCACGGGCATGTGGCAATCGGCGCACGTGACCCCGTTTCGGCCGTGGGTGCCGGTTACGAAGGTCTCGTAGCCGGGATGTTGGGCCTTGAGCATCGGGGCCCTGCTGAGCTTGTGGGTCCAATCGACGAATCCGCGCTCATCGTAGTACGCCTCCATCGCCTCCGCCGACAGGCCGTTGTCCCACGGGAACGTGACCACCCCGGCGACCTTGTCCTGGCCGCTCGCGTCCTTCCACGGCGTTTTCTTGAAGTAGTACTCGGAGTGACACTGGGCGCAGACCAACGAGCGCATCTCCTCCTTGCCCACATCTGCGAACTTGAGGCTCCCCTCCGCATCCAGGGCCCGTTTCAGGTACTCGCGGGTCACGGTCAAGGCCATGGTCCGGCTGTCGTGACAGTCCGCGCATCCGATCGGGTTGGCGATCTCGCCGCCGTGGCGAGCCCACTTGCCGGTGAAGAAATCCTTTTCTCCGATCTTCGCAATCAACCGAGGAACATCCGGGGACTTGCAGGTCCAGCACGCGGTGGGCATGGGACCCGAGTTGCCGTCCACCGGCGCACCGGTGCGCAGGGTGTTGATGTTGTCCTCCAACGCATAGGCGTGCCCCCGGGGGGCGTTGTAGTCCTTGGAAAAGCCGTACCCGGCCCACAGCACCACGAGCGCCGGCTCCTTCTTCAGCATGTCGGTGATACGGTCGCTTTTCCGGGTAGCCATGAAGGTCGCATACTGCCGGGGGTAGTGCTTGCCCCACACCGAGCTGCGGGACTCGAACCTCCCGATCTGCGGCGCCGCTTTCTTTTCCTGGGCAGCGTCGCCCTCCCGGACCGCGGCCACGAGCATGACGAGGGAAACGATCAAGGCCATGGCACCAAACGTCAACGATATTGGGCGACGCATGGGACACTCTCCTTCTCCAAAGAACAGGAAACTCGCCGGATGCGACGCAGTGTACCCGGTCGGGGAAGAGACACAAGCTGTTGCAGATAGCCAATGGAGAGCCGTTGGAGGACCGCCCTAACCGGGCCCCCTCGCGGAGCACGAGGGAGTAGTGGCTGCCCATGAGCGCCCACCCCAACAACTGGGCGCCCCCTCCCTCGATCACCGCCCCGAGTCGCTCGAGGTACGCTGCCGGTCCTTTTCGGCCCGAAAGATCTCCTGCCCGTCCAACCCACGGGCCATCACGTGTTGGACCACCCCGAGAACATCCAGCCGCGCCGTCCTGGGCATCATCGCCTTCCCCTCGCCGTCGTGCACAAAAGGCAGGACCTCTCGTTTGAACCTTCGACGTGTCAACCTTGCAGCGTCCGAATATGCAGTATGCACACGCAAAACCGCCCGGGGGGGCAGCAGCCCCCGGGCGGATCGCACCTGCCGTCTCGATCGGTCGAAGCAAACAGCTGCCGGCCGCTCTACTTCTTCGCCCGTCTGCGGGCCCCGCCCAATCCGGCCAGGCCTGCGCCGAACAGGAGCAAAGTGCTCGGCTCGGGCACGGGTTGGAACGGATCGCCGAACTGGGCCGCGGACCAGTTGCCCAGACCGATCTCCGTGGGATCCGAGGCGTACACCTCCATGTAATACGTGATAGGCACGGTGGTTCCGGCCCAGGGCGACAAGTCGAGGCTGTGAGTCTGCTCAGCGAACGTGACCCCGATGTCCGCATGGGTGGGGGTCCCCTGGTCGAGAACCGTTCCCCCAAGCAAGTCGTGAGAATCGTCGTACGACCAAACCCAGCCAAGGGGGTTCCCGCCACTATCGTATTGATACTCGGCTGTTAGGGTCGCACTTGAGGTCCATTTGAGTACTTGGCCCACCCAGATCTCGATCAGGTACGAAGCGGTCAGAGTCCCCGACCCTTCGGCAGAGCCGCCCACGTTGAGCGAGCCCTGGTTCACGGTAAAGGTGAACGAAGAACCCGACTCAGGCACAACCCATTCGGGCTCGGACCACGTGACGGAGGCGAAGGCATATCCATCCGCGGGCAGCCCCGTGTACCCCGACCCGAGGACGTGCCCGGCTCCCACCTGCACGTTGCCGCTGGCATCGCCATAGGCTGCAGCCAACGCTGCCTCCCAGTCGCCGCAAAAGAGGCCCTCGCATTCCCACGACGGCGTCCCCGCCCATTGCTCGGCCCATGCCCTCGCCTGGGTGGAGTCGCTTTGCCCGTCCTCATCCGGAACGGTGCCCGCGGCGGCCACATGCGCCTTGGCATAGGTGGTGATAGTGACGGCCTGGGCCGTGCCGGTCCATTCGGCGACCCACAGACCTGCACACAGAATGAAAACCAGTATCTTTTGCATGGGTTCCTCCTCAGTAGTGGGGGAGAGGAGTCGGCAGCCGGCTTGGTGCGCGCAGAACCGCTTTGCAAAACGTGGGCCATGAGTCGACCCGTCACCCGGCCTCCGACGGCGTGATTTTTCGGCTTTGAGCAGGTATGTGGGCAGAATTGGCAGGGGCAGGTGTGAAATGATTTTCCTTAAAGCGGAAACCGGCCGCCGGGTCGCAGCGGCATCCGCTTCGGCCAAACCTCTTCTAAGGACGACGAATCAACCGCGCTAAGGCCTGAAGATTTTCTTGCTGTTGGGCGATCCAGTCGTGGGTGGGATAGGCGAGATCCTTGGGCGCGCCACAGACCTCGTGGCTCAAGTATGCAAGGGTTTTGGAAACATCAGTGCCAAAGGCACCCCGGTACGTCAGCCCCATTTGGCTGTTAGGGTATGCCGAGAGCAATTCGGGAAAGGCATCCAAGAACTCCCGCCGTACCTGAAGGAAAAGCGCCAGGTAAGGGTCCTCGCACGTCAACTCCCCCTGTCTGTTCTTCCGTGACAGAACAGTTTCCGTGAACCCCACCGTGGCCCAGTAGTACGCGATCCGTATGATTGGGCTCCGCGCAAGCTCGGCCTGGACACTCGGGTGCCGGCTCCAGCCCTCACGAACCTTCTGCAACCAGCCAGCGATTTTGCTGGCGCGCGCCGCCTTGTCCTGGTCTCCGATCAAGGCCGTCCACCGTTCTGGGCTTGGTGTCGTACCGAAGTACTTCCACTGATGGAGGCTGTAAAACAACGCCACGGTGGGGAACGTTTTTAGGCGCTCGAGTTCCATCTCGGGGTCTGAGATGGGCTGGGTGCCCAGGGTCTCAAGCACCTCCCACAGGTCGTCGAGCATCTCGACGGCCCTATCCTCCGGCATGTAGTCGCGGCGGCCGTACAGGTAGAGCTTGAACTTCCATTTCCAGATCCCCACCTCGCCGTCGCCGGGGGGCAGGAGGGACACCCCCTTCTCGTACAGGTAGTCTTGCAGGGCGTTGAGGGGAGCCATCAGGGGGTGGTCGGGCCGCAGGACCATGGCGAGGACACTGCGGTAAGCGAACACCATGCTGTTCCAGACGTAGTACTCCTTGGCCGCCCGGTTCGTGTTCTCGGGGCCAAGCCAGGCCCGGCGCTCGGATCGGTAGAGGCTGACGTTCGTCGTCAAGAAAAAAACCACGGCCACCCCCGTCGCCATCTTCCACCAGCTCGGCCTCGCTCTCACCAATGCACTCCTGCTCACCGATGCCGTCCGGGCTCAAGCAGGCTCAAGGGACGCTGCTGTGCACGGCTCAAGGCTCAAGGGACGCTGCTGCGTAGTTGCCTAATCCTCCCTCACGTACCCGCTACCGGGTCTCCGCCCAAAACGTCCCGAAGCACCTCCGGCTTCTCCCGCGCCACCTTCCGCCCACGCGCCAGGCAGCGGCTCGCGCCCGATCGCCCCAGCCCTAGAATCCACCCCACCTCCGTAGCCTTCAGCCCCAGCACGTCCACCCCAACGTGGCA
>JAADGT010000290.1:0-2905 GCA_013152215.1 Deltaproteobacteria bacterium | reverse complement strand
GCGCGACGCTCACCCGCGGATCCGTGCTCCGCCGCAGCACACGCTCGGGTTCCAGCCCGTAGCGCACTGCCACCCGCTCCACCACCTCCTCCACGGCCAACGGCGGCCGCAACTCCTCCCGCAACTCCTCCCGACGCCACAGCTCCTCCACGAACTCCCCGCTTCCCAGCACCCGCTCGTCGTATGCCTCCCTCTCCTTCCCCCGCCCAAGAACCTTGAGGCTCCGGCGCAGGCCGCCCCCCACCAGCTCGTCCCGCCGGCCCTGCTTCACCCCGGCGGCCACGAACCGCTCGTATTCTTGCCTTGCCTCCCGCACCGTTCGGCCGAACCGGCACAGAACCTCTTCCACCGCCTGCCCCGGAAACTCCCGCGCCCCCATCAGCACCGCGTGCCCGCTCCACCGGTACCGGCGAAGCCCCTCCACCCCCAGCACCAGGCCGGCCCGAATGGGGTTCAGGTGGATGTATCGGACCAACTCCAACAGGTACGGCTCCTCCTCGCACACGATCGACTTGTACCGGTTCTGGAACAGGTGCCCGCTGCGGCCGTGGCGCTTGTTGAAGGTCACGGCGTACCCCGTGAGGAGCCGGCGCATGAACGTGGACAGCGGCACGTCCCAACGCCGAAGCAGCAGGTGCACATGGTTCGACAGCAGCGCCCAAGCCAAGCACTCGGTGCCGGTGTCCACCAGGAGCGAGCTCAACCGGGCACAGAACCGCTCGCGATCCTCCTCGTCCCGAAAGATCACCTCGCGGGCCACCCCGCGCACGATCACGTGCTGCAACAGTCCAGGCAGGTCGATTCGGGCGCTCCTCGGCATACCCCACCCCCTAGTACATCTCGCTCAGATTCGCAACTAGGCAGCAGCGTCCCCATGCCCATGCCTCTGCATGCCCCTGCCCCCCGCGAAGGGCTGTCCCCCTGGCACAGGCCGGGCTCACTCGGACTCGGGCGGCCGGACTACCAGCACCGGACACGGAGCTTGCCGGAGCACGCGGTCCGTGACGCTGCCTAAGAAGAACCGCGGCACCGCCGCGCGGCTGTGTGAGGCCATCACGATCAGGTCGGCCCCCTCCTGCCGCGCCCGAGCCAAGATCGAGGTCACGGGATCGCCCTTCTCGATCACGGTGGTGGTGGCCACCCCCTCCGCCACGAACCGCTCGTGGGCACGATTGAGGGTGTTCTCGTGGTGGGCTCGGATCTCGCGTTCGAACTCCTCCGGCACCGACAGCTCATAGTACAGTCCGAACCGCTCCGGGGCGAAGTCAAACGCCGAGCACAAGACCACCCGGGCACCGAAGGCCTTGGCCAACGGCAGCGCGGCATCCACCGCCAGGCCGCACAGCTTCGATCCGTCCAGGGGAATCAGGATCGTTTTGTAGGCTTTCATGGCCACCCTCCTCTTTCACATCCGCCGTTCCGGCACCGCCCCAGCCAAAGCGGACGGTGCCTTACGATTTACCGGTTAGATGCAGGAAAAAGGAAGGGCGTTACACTCCTCGCCGCCGTCACAGAATACAGACCTACCGGAATCTCCAGGCAACTTCGGGCCTTCGGCCGGGCGGGCCTCTCCTCGATCACCGTCCCGAACCGCTTCAGGAACGCCGCTCGCTTCTTCAAAGCGCTCCGAACGGCAGGGCGGTCACGCCGGGCCCCAGAGGAAGCACGACGTCCCCAGGATGCACCACGTACCCCGGCATGGCCCGGTCTCCAAAGTCCTTTTGGAAGCGCCGGATCCCAGAAGCCATGGCCCGGCGTGGCGTGGCGGACAGCTTCACCTCGATGGGGACGAGATTCCGGCCGACCTCCACCACAAAATCCACCTCTGAGCCTGCGGAGGTTCGCCAGAAGTACACCTGCGGATCCATGCCGCGGTGTGCATAGGCCTTCACGATCTCGCAGAGCACCGCGGTCTCCAGGATGGCGCCCCCCAGGGGGCCGGAAGCCGCGTGGTCCGGGTCCTTCAGACCCGTCAGATAGCAGAGCGTGCCAACGTCCGTGAAATAGACCTTTGGGGTCTTGACGAGCCGCTTCCCCACGTTGGCGAAGTAGGGGCGGAGGACGATGACCTGGTAGGTGGCCTCCAGCACGGACAGCCATGCCTTGACCGTGTTGACGGCCACGCCGAGGTCCCGAGCGATCTCGCTCAGGTTCAGGAGTTGGGCGCTTCTGGCGGCAAGCATCCGGAGGAAGTTCTGGAACTGGGTGAGGTCCCCGACCTGCCGAAGCGTCCGGACGTCCCGTTCGAGGTACGTCTGGATGTAGCTCCCGTGCCACAGGCTCGCATCCCGCCGGGGGTGAGCCACGAGCTCTGGGTATCCCCCCCGGAGAAATCGCTCCCAAAGCTCGCGGTACGCCAGGGGCTTCCCGGCCGGCGGCGGGGCCCCGGACTCCCACGGCAGCGGAAGCTGCGGCCTTCCCTCCGCCTCCCGCCTCGAGAGGGGGAGAAGGCGAAGCATCGCGGCACGGCCTGCCAACGACTCGGTCACCCTCTGCATGAGCAGGAGGTTCTGCGAACCGGTCAGCAGGAACTGCCCGGTCTGGTGCCGATCGGCGTCGATCTTCTCTTTGATGTAGGGAAGGAGGTCCGGAGCGTACTGGACCTCGTCCAAGATCACGGGGGGCGGGTACATCTCGAGGAAAGTCCGCGGATCTTCCTCCGCAGCCGCCCGCACATCGGGGGGCTCCAGGGACACATATCGGTAACGCCTTCCGAAGAGGCGCTTGAGGAGCGTGGTCTTGCCGGACTGCCGCGGGCCGGTCAGCACCACGGCGGGGAACTCCTCGGCCGCCCTCCGGAGGACAGGCTCCAGCGGGTTCTTCCGGGTTTCTAGTGGGTAGAGATCGCGGTAGCTTGGTTCGCCGAAAGGAGGCGAACCATGCGCGATACGACCCTGTACCAGCA
>JAADGT010000333.1 GCA_013152215.1 Deltaproteobacteria bacterium | reverse complement strand
GGTCCGGCTGGGGCCGGCCCCGAGGCCCGGACGCACCCGTACCCTGGAGGCGGCGTGGATCCGCCAGCGGGCCCGTGCCGTCGGCGCTGCGGACCGGTTGGTCCTTCCGGAGCGGGTGGTGGTGGAGCGGCCCGGAGCTCGGGTGGAGCGCGACGCGCTGGCGGAGGCGGTGAGGACGGCCGTTCGCTCCCGTGTGGCTCCGGACGAGGAGGTGCGGGTGTTGTCGGTGGGGCTCCCCGGGCCCGTGCCCCGGGGCGGCCTGGAGCTGCGGCCGCGGCTTCCGGAGGGAGGGCTCCCCTCGACCTTCACGGTACCGGTGGACGTGTGGGTGAACGGAGCGAAGGCGGCCACCGGCTGGGTCCGGGTCGAGGTGTTCCGGGGCCGGCCGGCCGTGGTGCTCGTGCGCGACGCGCGTCGGGGCGAGGTGCTCGGCCTGGACGACGTCGAGGTGCGCACCGCCCGATCAGGGGTCTCGACGCTGTCCGACCCCCAACAGGTCGTGGGGAAGCGCCTGCGGCGGAGCCTCCGGGCCGGCACGGCCCTGCGGCGGCAGGATCTGGAGGCCGTGCCGGTGGTCACACGGGGAGACGTGGTCCGGCTGGTGGCCCGGGTGGGAGGCGTGACCGCGAGCACCCTTGGGAAGGCCCTGGCCAGCGCCGGGATCGGCGAGGTGGTGCAGGTGGAGAACCTGGGGAGCGGCCGGACCGTGGCCGGCATCGTCCGGGGCGGGGGGCTGGTGGAAGTGGCCACGGCGCTGGGGAGGTGAGGGATGAGAGGCTTCACGCTCGTGTTGGGAGCGGTGCTGGTCGTGGCGGCCGGGTGTTCCCGCCCGTACCTGGAGGAGCCGCCGTGGCCTCCCGCCACCCCGTTGAACCGCTCGGCTTCGTCGGCGAAGCAGCCCGCCCAGCCGACCAGCCTGTGGAGCAACCAGGCCCCGCTGACCCGGGTGTACCGGGACCACCGGGCGTTTGCGGTGGGGGATCTGGTCACCGTGATCGTGGTGGAGACGGCCGAGGCCAAACGGGAGTCCTCCACCGACCTGAGCCGGAAGACCGACGTGTCGGCCGGGGTCACGAGCTTTCTGGGCATGCCGGCCCACTACGGGCTGCCCGACCTGTACCGCTCCGGCGGGTTCCGGCCCAGCGTGGGGGCCACCACCGAGAACAGCTTCCAGGGCACCGGCTCCACGAAGCAGAAGGACGTGCTCCGGATGAGGGTCACCGCCCGGGTGGTGGACGTGCTCGAAGACGGCAACCTCGTGATCGAGGGGCGGCGGCAGGTGCAGGTGAACCGGGACACCCAGTATCTGTACGTGCGGGGCATCGTGCGGCCCAAGGACATCTCGGCCGAGAACACCGTGAGCTCGATCGCCCTGGCCGACGCCCAGATCCTGTACGGCGGCAAGGGCCTGCTGGCGAGCCAGCAGCGGCCGGGGTGGATGTACCGGGTCCTCGACGCCGTGTGGCCGTTCTGATGGCCCGGGCGGGAGGTTGGACGATGAGACGAGTGCTGGCGGCGATCGCCGTGGGGCTGATGGGGTTGGCCCCGGCCGGCTCGGGCGCGGCGGTACGGGTCAAGGACATCGCCAAGGTGGACGGGGTCCGGAGGAACCAGCTGATCGGGTACGGCCTGGTGGTGGGATTGAACGGCACCGGCGACAAGACCGGGGTGGCGTTCACCACCCAGTCCACGGCGAACCTGCTGGAGCGGCTCGGCTGTCCGTGTCCCCCGACGACATCAAGTTGAAGAACGTGGCCGCCGTGATCGTGACGGCCGACCTGCCGCCCTTCGCCCGGGCCGGGCAGCGGCTGGACGTCACGGTGTCGTCGGTGGGGGACGCCAAGAGCCTGCAGGGCGGCACGCTGCTGCTCACCCCGCTTCGGGCGCCCAACGGCGACGTGTACGCCGTGGCCCAGGGGCCCCTGTCCATCGGGGGGTTCGGGGCCAGCGCCGCGGGCGGAGGGGTGCAGCAGAACCACCCCACGGTGGGTCGGATCCCCGGGGGAGCGGTCCTGGAGCGGGATGCGCCCCTGCCCGATCTCAACCGGGGGTACGTGGACCTGATCCTTCGCCAACCGGACTTCACCACCGCGGCCCGCCTGGCGGGGGCGGTGAACGAGGCGTTCGGGGCCGGCGCGGCCCGGGCGCTGGACGCGGGGCGGATCCGGGTGGCGGTGCCGGACTCCCAGGCGGACGATCCGGTGGGGTTTCTGGCGCGGTTGGAGGCGGTGGCGGTGGAGCCCGACGCCGTGGCCCGGGTGGTGGTGGACGAGCGCACGGGCACGGTGGTGATGGGCCAGGACGTCCGGATCCGGCCGGTCGCGCTCAGCCACGGAAACCTCACGGTGCAGATCACGCCGTACCTGGAGGTCAGCCAGCCCGAGGCCCTGTCGGCAGGGCAGACCGTGGCCCGTACCGGCGCCGAGGTGACCGTGACCGAGGAGGAGGCCCGGGTGATGCTGCTCGAGCCGGGAGAGACCCTGGCCGGCCTGGTCCAGGCCCTGAACGCCCTGGGAGTCAGCCCCAGGGATCTGGTGGCCATCTTCCAGGCCCTGAAGGCGGCCGGGGCCCTGGAAGCCGAGCTGGAGATCCTGTGATGGTGGGCGGGGTGACGGGGCCGGTAGGGTTGGGTGCCGCCGTGGCCGCGGTGGGCAACGAGCCCCTGCCCAGCGACCTGGAGGGGGCGTGCCGGGCGCTGGAGAAGGAGTTCGCGCTGTTGGTCTTCCGGTCCATGAGGAAGGCCATGGTGCCGAAGTCGACCGACGGGGCGACGGGGTTCGCCGAGGAGACCGCGTACGCCCTGCTCGACGAGCAGTGGGCCGAGCTGGCCACCCAGGGGGAAGGGTTGGGGCTTTGGCGCGCCATGATGCGTCAGTTGGAAGGCGTAAAGAAAAGCCGGGGCGAGGTCGATCAGGAGAGCGAGGGTGCGTCCGCCCCGGTGGATGCGGGGCGCACCCGGAACCCCAGGGCCGGCGCAGCCGGCCGATCCGTCGAGGGGATGCTGCGCGGGCGGAGGCTCGACCGCTCGGCCTGAGCCCTGGCGCGGCCGACGCCGTCGATCCACGAGCCCGGCGGCCGAAGGCATCCCACAAGGAGAACCATGAAGATCCGTGACCGTTACACCCGTGGCATCGGGCTGGGGGCGCCGTCGGTGCCGGTTCGCAAACGGCAGGCCGAGGACGCGGGGCCGAGCTCGGTGGACCCCTCCGACCACGTGAGCATCTCGGAGCGGGGACGCGAGATCCAGCGGGCCCGGGGCCTGGCGCTGGCGGCCCCTGAGATCCGACAGGAGTTGGTGGACGAGATCGTGGGCCAGTTGGAACGCGGGGAGTACCGGGTGGCCGGGTCGGACGTGGTCCCCCGGATGATCCGCGAGCACTGGATGCTGGCCGCTGGAGCGGTGCGGTGATCCAGGCCTTGGCGCGGGCGCGCGCGGACCTGGTGGGCGCGTTGGAGCGCGAGGCCGAGGCGGCCCGGGCGCTGGCAGGGGCCGTGGACGAGGCGCTGGCCGCCCTGGAGGATCCGCCGAGACTGGAAGAGGCGGTTCGGCGTGGGGCCGA
>JAADGT010000008.1:11634-17346 GCA_013152215.1 Deltaproteobacteria bacterium | reverse complement strand
CCCGGCCCGAGCCCCCCCCGGTGGCCTCGACGTGCCGCGACGTGCTGTGCCGGATCTCCTGGCCCTCCCCTCGGTGGGACGAGGGCGAGGGGGTGTACGAGCAGTGGGTGGCCGGCCACCGGGTGGTGTACACCCTGGAGCGGGAGCTCCAGGAGGAGGCCCTGGCCGTGTTCCGGAGGTACCGGGTGCCCTACGGCGCGTTCGTGGCCGTGGATCCCAGAACCGGCCGAGTTCTGGCGTTGGCCGAGTACTCCCGCCAAGAGCCCGGTCTCAACGATTTCTGTCGCCGGGCCACGTACCCGGCGGCGAGCCTGATCAAGGTGATCACCGCGTGCGCGGCCCTGGAGACCGGAAAGGTCTCGGCAACGACCCGGGTCCGCTTCGAGGGGAGCCCGTACCGGCTCTATCCGCGCAAGATCTCCCCCTCCAACCGGTGGAGGGAGAACAACGTGCACACCCTGGCCGAGGCCCTGGCCCTCTCGAACAACGTGGTGTTCGGAAAGGTGGGCGCCGACGTGGTGGGGAGCCGGCGGCTGCAGCAGGCGCTGGAGGCGTTCGGGTTCAACCGGGAGATCCCCTTTGACTTCCCGCTCCAGCCCAGCCGCGCCACGGTGCCCGAGGACCGCTACCCCCTGGCTCGAGCCGCGGCGGGGTTCGGCGAGGTCTACCTGAGCCCGGTGCACGCGGCCCTGATCGCAGCGGCCGTGGGCAACGGAGGGGTGATGATGCGGCCGTACGTGGTGGACCGGATAGAGGACGCCGGCGGCGAGGTGGTGTACCGGGCCTCGCCGGCGCCCTGGCGGCGGGCGGCGCCCGAGGCGGTGGCCCGCGAGGTGGCCCGGATGATGCGCCGGACCGTGACCCGGGGTACCTCGGCCAAGGTGTTCTACCGCTACGCCCGGCGGCTCCGCAGGGAGGTGGGCGTGGCGGGAAAGACCGGCAGCCTCACCGGCGACGACCCCCCCGGCAAGTATGAGTGGTTCATCGGGTTCGCCCCGGTCGACCGGCCCCAGATCGCGGTGGCGAGCCTGGTGGTGAACCAGGAGCTTTGGCACATCAAGGGAACCTACGTGGCCCAGGCCGTGATGAAAGAGTTCTTTGGGATGTGAGCCATGGCAAAGGTTGAGGGGAGGGAGCCGCGGCCCTCCATCGAGATCCGGGACATGGAGATCGACGACCTGGCCGCCGTGTACCACCTGGGGGAGAGAGTCTTCACCGCCCAGGTTCCGAACCTCTACCGCACCTGGGACGAGTACGAGGTCACCGGGTTGTTCCACACCGAATCGGACCTGTGCCTCGTGGCCGAGGACCGCAGGACCGGCGGCATGGTCGGCTTCGCCATGGGCACCACGGTGTCGAAGCCCCGGTCGGCTTGGACCTACGGGTACTTGGTCTGGATGGCGGTGGACCCTCGATACCAGAAACGCAGGGTGGGGGAGCGGCTGGTGCAGCGGTTGGCCGAGCGAATGGCCGACCAGGGAGTGCGGATCCTCATGGTAGACACGGACGCGAACAACGACGCCGCGCTACGGTTCTTCGAGTCGCTGGGGTTCGAGCAGCCACGGCCGCACGTGTTCCTGAGCATGAACCTCGACGAGCTGCGGGAGCAGCGCAAAAGGCGAAGGAGCCATGGAATCCGGTGAGATCCGGGAGGAGCGGCTGCGGGAGCTGTTCTGGTCGTTGGTGGAGATCTACAGCCCCTCCGGAAAGGAGGAGGCGGCCCTGGGGTACCTCGAGGAGTTCCTGTCCGAGCAGGGCTGTCCCTACGGGGTGCAGCCGGTGGACGAGGACCGGTACAACCTGCTTCTGGGCGATCCGGAAGCCGCCGTGGTGCTGGTGGGGCACGTGGACACGGTGGACGCGTGGGACCTGGAGGACTACGGCCCCCGGGATCTGGGGGAGGGGTGGATCGGCGGGCTGGGCACGGCCGATATGAAAGGGGGGTGCGCCGCCATCCTGGAGGCGTACCTGTGCCTGCGGGCCCAGGGCCTGGGCCGCGAGGTAGGCGTGGCCCTGGTGGTGGGAGAGGAGGAGGACGGAGACGGCGCCGACGCGTTCCTGGGTGAGTTCCGGCCGGGCCGGGCGGTGGTGGGGGAGCCCACCGACCTGGTCCTTTGCACCGGCCACTACGGGTACCTGGAGGTAGAGATCTCGGCCGAGGGCCGGCGCCCACGCCAGCGTGCCCGAGCGGGGCCGCAACGCGGCCGAGCGGCTTCTGACGGGGTTGACCGCCCTCATGGGGACCCCCGAGTTCTCGGGGACCGGAGCCGACGCTGCCGTCTTGAACATCCGGCATCTCGAAACAACCAACCCGGGGTTCGCCGTGCCGGCCCGGGCGGTGGCGTGGGCCGACATCCACGTGCCGCCCGGCCTGGACCTGGGGCGGGTGCGGGCCGCCGTGCTGCGGGCCTTGGCCGACACGGACGGCCTGCGGGTGGATTTCGAGACCGAGGACCCCGGCTACTCCCTGCCCGCGGACGACCCCCTGGTGGGAGTGTTTCGCCAGGTGGGGGGCGAATCGGTGGGGGTGTTCCGGAGCCACAGCGATGCCAACCGGTTCCACCTCTGCGGGGTGCCAACGTTCGTCCTGGGGCCCGGGAGCCTGGAGTTCGCCCACGCCGAGGAGGAGCGCGTCCGGTGGGGCCAGGTCATGGAGGCGGCCCGGCTCTATCGGGACCTGTGCCGCGGGGTGCTGGAATCTTGCGCGGTGTCGGGGGGCTGGTAGGCTGGAGATCGATGTCGTCCCGCGGGTCATGGCCTTTCGACCGACGACCGACGACCAACGACCGAAGTATCATCCGTATCCCACCGGTGGAGTGTGGGCCGGGGAGCCGGCCGGAAGGACGTGAGATGACCGAAGAAGTGATGCTCTACGACGTGGAGGAGGCCGCTCGGGAGGTCGCCGAGCGAACCGGTCTGGCGGTGGAGGCGGTGGAGGAGATCCTGGAGGCCGACTTCCTGTTCCACTGCGCCCTGGGGGTGTACGAGATCCCGGACGACGACGAGGGCCAGGAGTTCATGGACGAGGTGCGAAGGCTCCAGCAGGCCCACGCGGACCTGGTCCCCCCGGCGGGCACCGACCTGGACGGCATCGAGGACCTGGAGGACCGGCTGGTCACCTTTGCCGCCCGGTTGACCGGCGCCGAACCCGCCACGATCGAGGAGGTGCTCGACGAGCACATCCTCTACCTGGAGGAGAAGGGGTTCATCGAGCCGGAGGAGGACTGAATCCCCCCTCGGGCCGGAGGAAAGGGGGCGGGCCGGCCCCTCAGCCCGCCCCCGCGCTGCAGGCCTTGCCCGCCGTCTCCCGGTGATGGCCGATCCGCAGCTCCAGCAGCTCGGGGTCGGTCAACGCTCCCTCCACCGGGAGGGTGTCCGCCTGCTCCCCCCTTTGGGCCTTGATGGTCCCCCGGTCCCGGTGGGCGTAGCGCAGGAGGATCCGTCCCACGATCTGCAGATCCTCGCGGGTGGGGGCCTCCCGAAGCAGGGCGTACGGCCCCTTGAAGTCGTCCCCGCGCACGAGCACGTCTTCGTCCCGCGCCCCCCGTTCCAGCCCCTCGTTCTCGCCCTGGTTCCGCCCCACCACCACCTTGAGCCCCGGTCGGATCCGGAAGTGCCGGCCGGTGCGCAGGAGCCGCACGTCGGCCAGGTCGTAGTCGGGCTTGTGCTCGAACAGGTCCTTGAGCTTGGCGGCGAAGTCCGGGTCGGTGAGCAGACATCCGCCTGCCGGGCACGGATAGTCCGTCACACCCAGATCGGCCGCCAGGCGGATCTGCTCCTTGCGGGACCGTCCCCGGATGGCCAGGAGCTTCTCCCGGTCGACCCAGCCCTCCTTCTCGGGGATCGTGGGCTCGAAATGGTGTGCCGAAAGGGGACGCAGCACCAGGCCCTCGGTGCCGCTCTCGCGCTCGATCAGCTTCAGGATCGGGCGGCGCTGGCTCATGGGGCGCTGCCCCAGCACCTCGCCGGTCACGAGGAACCGGGCTCCCTCCTCCTCCATGAGCTCCCGGGCCTCTCGGTGCATGAAGATCCGGCAGTCGATGCAGGGGTTCAGCCCCCGGCCATACCCGTGCTTGGGGTTCTCCACGATCTTCAGGTACTCCATGCCCTTGTACCGTACCCGGATCGGGATCCCGAACTCCCTGGCCACCCGCAGAGCCTCGTGCTTGCACGAGCTCGTCTTGGCTGTGCAGTTGCAGAAAGGGGTCATGAAGTTGAGGGCCACGACCTCGATGCCCTGGTCCAGCATCATCTTCACGGCCAGGGTCGAGTCGAGTCCCCCCGAGAGCAGCGCGATCGCTTTCACCGACATGGGTTGCCTCCGAAAGAAGGCGTCCCCGGCTCGCTGGGACGCCCGCGTGGTCCGTTCGGCAACTCCTCGCCGTCCGGCAGGGTTGCCGAGTGTGTGAATCGATTACAGGGTAGACGAAGACAACCGTTCGTGTAAAGAAACACCCGGGTTCAGGGGGAGACCGGGATTTCCAAGGGGCCGGCCGGGCACCCGGCCCAGTCCCCCTCCACGACCAGGGTGCCCGGGGTCGCCGGGGTCACCTCGGATCCGACGACCCGGGCCGCCCCGCCCGGGGTCACCGACCAGGTGAATCGGTCGGTCCAGTCCTGTCCGGCCGGACCCGTGGCCGACACGGTGAACGCCACGCCCACCTGGGCCGAGGGGGACGACGCGGCCACGGCCACGTCGGGGCAGCGGGGGGTGAGCACGGTCGGGCCGGCGGTGCAGGGTGCCGTGCTCATGCGGGCCTCCACAGTCCGGGGCCCGGGCTGGTCGAGCAGCAACTCCCGTCCGGCCAGGTCGGAGCCGTCCACAGAGAAGAGGTATCGGGCCGTGAGGTCGTCGCCGGCGTCGAGCACCGAGAGCTCGACCCGGTCTCCCACGGCCGGGTCGGTCGGGGTGAACACGATCCCGGCCGCGGGGCAGTTCACCGCCAGATCCAGGCCGGCCACGCACCCATTGGTGTCCTGGGCCTCCACCCGGGCCGCCCCGGGGGTCAGGGCCTCCAGCTCCACCGTGGGGCCCAGGTTCGCGGCGACGGTCACCACCGACGGCGTGTCCACGGTCCATACCGGGGTGCCGTGGAGCCCCACGGCCGACACCATGACCCGGTCCCCGGGCCGGAGCCCCGCGGAAGGGCTCGCTTCCAGGCGCAGCCCGCAGGAGACGACCACCTCGGCCTCGGCCACGCACCCGGCCCCGTCGGTGGCCCGCACCGCGGCCGTGCCCTCGGCCATCGCCTCCACGGCCCCGGTTGGGTCCACCATGGCGACCGAGGGATCCAGGCTCTGCCACACCGGCGTGCCGTCGGCCCCCGTGGCGGTCAAGGTGCCCAGGTCGCCGGGCACCAGGGACAGGGCTGGGGGATCCAGCCGCAGGCCGCAGCAGCGGGTGCACAGCTCAGGCCTCGAACCGTTCCAGGTGGGGTCGTACCAGATCACCGCGCCTCCCTGGTTGTCCACGCCCTTCTCCGCCGTGATCACCCCGTACCAACGCCAGGCGCCGGCGAACCGGACCACGCCTTCGACGTATAGGGCGGCCCGGGCGTGGACCCCGAGGTCGCCGGCCGGCGACGGCGTGGAGCCGGGCGGCACCCCCAGCGGGAGCTCATCGCGTGTCGGGGGAGCGGTGGCCTCGTCGTAGCGGGCGTCCCCAAGAGCGGGCACGGCCGCCGGAACCGCCCGGGAGGGCCCGGGGGTCAG
>JAADGT010000008.1:0-11627 GCA_013152215.1 Deltaproteobacteria bacterium | reverse complement strand
CGTTGCCGGCCACGTACACGAGCCCCTCGGTGAAATAGTCGCCGGTGACCTCGTAGGTGGGGAGGTCCGAGGCGCTGGCAGCGTCGAGAAGGGTCGCGGACCGAAGTCCAGCGGGTGCGTCGATGAACACGAACCGGCCGTCGTAAAGGGGGGTCGCCCCGCCCGGGCCGGGCAACCCGGTGAGCTCCTGGAACCCGGCCACGGCGCCGGTGCGGGGGTTGCGCAGGAGTCCTCCCCCCACGGGCTCCCAGTACACCCCCCGGGCCCGGGCGAGGAGCTTGAGCCGGTCGTAGTCGAGGCGCGAGGCGAGCCCGACGGCGCCGGGCACGTTCTGGAACACGTTGGGGTGGGCCGTGCTCACGGAAGCACCGGACCCGCCGGCCACGAACGGCTGGTCCATCTCCCCCGCCGGGGTCAGGGCGGAGCCACCCACGTAGATGCCGCCTCCCACGTACACATTGAGGAACCGATCGGTCCGGGGGGTTCCCAGGAGGGGGGCGGCCGGATCCTTGGCGACGAGGACCGGCGCCGGGGGGAGCCTCCAGTCCCCGTCCACGACCGCGTCACCGCCGTGGACGGTGAGGGGGCCGGTCCAGTCCCCAAAGGTGGCGGCCGGCAGGGCCAGGCACAGGGGCAGGGGGGGTACCAGCAGGGCCTCGGCCACGCAGTTGCGGTCGGTCGGATCGTCGGGGTCGAAGTAGGTCGCCCGCACCGTGACCACCCGGTCCGACGGGGCGTACAGGCGCCCGCTGCCGGCGGTGTCGGTGGGGTCCTGGGTCACCACGAGGCTCCCTTGGAAGTAGGGGCTGTCCGTGGCTCGGGTGCCGTGGACGTCCACCTCGAAGAGGTCCGGCCCCTCCTCGTCCAGAACGGTCCCGTCGGTGTCGAGCACCTGCACCACCAGCCCCCGGGTGGATCCCACGGTGCGCTGGATGTCGTCGGCCGCATAGTCCCGGCGGTTCTGATCGCAGTCCTTCACACGGAAGAACACGGTGTTGCCGTCTGCCGCGCATAAAGGGGTGTCCTCGGCCCGGGGCCGGTTGGGCACGGCACCCGGGTTGTCGGCGACGGCGCTGATGAGGATCTCCGAGCAGGTGGTGTCCACCGAGACCGGCTCCGAGGCGCAGCTCACCCCACCCATCGCGGAGGAGGTGGCCTGGTCGGGCACGTAGGCCTCGATCCAAAATCCGTCGCCGGTCTGGGCCGAGCCCAGGTACAGCGGGAGCCGGGCCGTCTGGCCTGCACCGGCCGCGGAGAAGGTGACCTGCGCCCGCTGGACCGGCCGGTTTCGGTCGAAGCTGGGCAGCCCCAGGCTGCCGGCGCGAGGGACCACCACGAGCTCTACGGTGGTGCCGGCCGGCACGCACTGGGTCACGAGCACGTCCATCTGGCCTTCACAGGCCCGGTTCCACCGGGTCACGGCCGTGCCGGACGCGTCGAGCACCTGCACGCCGCAGCCGGTGCACGGCGCGACGTGCACCGGCAGGATCGAGGGGCCCGAGGGGGCCCACGTGGGCGTGAGCCGGAGCGTCGGGGCATAGGGGATGCCCCCCACCGAACAGGTGGGGGGAAGATAAGCCACGCTGAAGGTGCCGGGGGCCACGGCGCTCGGGTCGGGCCGGACCACGTCCACGGGATCGGGGCTCAAGGTCGCCCGATTTCCCGGGGAAGAGATCGCGCCTTGATCCGTGGCCGACCCGGCTTGGGGAACCAGCTCCGCCCGCACCGACTCGCCGGTGCCCGTCAGGGTCCAGAGGGCATTGCCGCAGGCGTCCTCCACCCCGAAGGTGTCCACCACGGGAACCGAGGGATCGGGGCAGTCCGTGAACGGAGTGGCCGGGATGTGGGCGGTGGGTCCCAGGAGCCGGCGGGGCGACAGGATCACCTCCACGTCTACCCGGCCGCTCAATGTGTCGGTCTGGATCCACGCCGGAAATCGGTTGGGGTCGGCCGGGGAGCGGGACACGGCGTACCGGCTGTAGTCGTCGGAGCGCGATCGGTACACCAGCACACCCGACGGCTGGTCCAGGGTGCGGGGCTCCAAGGTCCCGAACTCCGGATCGGGGCCGATCTCCAGCTGGGCGGGGTGGGCTGCGGCGTCGGTCGAGTCCACCAGACGGTCGCAGGCGTCCAGGATCCGAAACCCGGTCTGCCCCTCGCCTCCGCAGCTGGACACCTCCAACAGCGCGAGATCGAACGCGACCCTTCGGGGCAGCCCCGGCCCCACGGTGGCGCTCACCGTGACCTGGCGCGGGGCGCAGGCACCGAAGGGGGTCAGCAGGGTGGGGGGCTCGGCCGTGCGCGCGGTCACGGTGTACGTGCCCTCGGGCAGATCGGCGCAGCCGGGAGGCCATACCACCTGGGCCTGCACGTATCCGTCCGCGTCCGTCACGGCTTGGGGGGAGGCCAGCGCGACGCCGTGGCCGCTGGGGCCGGCCAGGGTGAACCGCACGGTGCGACCCTCCTCCGGAGCGGAGCCCCGGAGCACGCGGAAACGCACCGGTGTGGTGGTCCCCCGGAGGTCCGGGGCCCGGAAGGGGCCCAGGGTCGAGGCGGGCACGACCCTGGGGCAGTCCCAGAGGTTTCGGGGGGTCACCGACGTGACCAGCCGGGTCTGGCGCGCCCCACCGGGCCCCGGGAACCGGGGGTCCGGCCTGGCTGCTTCGGTCACCACCCGTATCTCGATACGTCGGATCAGCGCTTCCAGGGGCTCTCCGGCTGCCAGCCGGGGGCTGGTGGTCCGGTCCACCCGATCGAGCCACTCGTCGGTCCCGTTGCCGTCGAAGTCTCCCCAGTACCGAAACAGGGGGCCGGCTCGGTCGGGGTCGGCGATCAGAAGGGCCACCGCCTGGTCGGGCCCCCCGTTGATCTCGCGCATCAAGGTGTAGAAATCCTCCCCCGGCCGGCGCACCAGGCGGTACCGGTAGGTCTCGGCCGGCGAGCCGGCGTAGGTGCCGGGGGGAAACGTGCCGTACGGGTCCCCCGGGCCGGCACCGGGAACGGTCGCGCCCGGGGCCTGGGCATCGTGGTCCGCGGAAAGGTCGGCCGTGAACGTGATCTCGTTCTCGTGGGCGACCAGGAACCGGGGCTGCCCGCCCTCGACGTCGGCCCCGGCACCCAGGCTCATGAGGGCCCGCGAGAGCTCGTCCACCGCCACCCTGGCGTTCTGGCGTGCATCCGCCACGTCCTCCTGCACCCGGTAGGAGCGTTCCTGCACGAGGAACGCCTGGTACAGCAGGGAGAGGAAGATCCCGGCCACGGCCAGGGCGACCAGGAGTTCCACGAGGGTGAACCCGCGCCGCGGCCGCTCCCCTGCGCCGGGCGGCCCTGGCTGCTCGGCCGTCGCGCTTCGTCGGAGCCCCCAGCCCCACCGCCGTAATCCGCATACTTTTTTGCAAAACGGAACACTACTCCTCATGGCCCACCCTCCAGCTCGTCACGGCCTGCTCGGGGAGCCCGGTCCGCCGCACGACCATCTGGGCCAACCCCCGGCTTCGTCCCACCAGGCTGGGGCTCACCACCCGGTACTCGCCGGGAGCGCCGGCCTCGGCCCGCACCGAGGCGCGTCCAGTGCCCCCGGCCACCGGAAAGTCGCGGTCCCAGGTGTCGGCCGAGGTCGGGTCCGCGTCCCCGGGCGGGGCGGTGCCCGAAGCGAGCGACGCGATCCAGGGGTGGCGCCCCATGCGGTAGGGCCCGGGCCCGGGCGGGGCGTCGAGTCGGAGGATCACCGTGCCGGCCACCGAGTTCCGGTCGGAGGTCACGACCCGGTAGGCTCGATCGTCTCCGTCCCAGACGACCCATCCGTCCCAGGTTCCGGGCGGAGAGACCACGGCCCAAGCCGGATCGGTCACCTCCAGGTCGGCGCCCGAGACCGTGGCGGCCGGCATCTCGCGCACCAGGAAGAACCGACCCTCTGCCGGCGTTCCGGCCGCGGAGGCGAGCTGGAACCGGGCCGCCCCCCGGGGGCCGGAGCAGTCCTGGACCGCGTAGGCCGTGGCCGACGCGTCGTAGAGGGTGAAGCCGGTGTACAGACATGAGGTGGAGTCCCAGGGCACGGCGGGAAGGATCGGGGTCAGCACGGGCACCTCGACCGCGCCGAGGGCGGCAGCCGCGGGCGCCCCCAGCTTGCCCCAGCCCCGGGCGACGTAATATCGGGCCTCCTCGAGGCCGGCCTCGGCCACGTAAGTGGCCGTTCGGGCGTCCCGATCCCGGGCGCTGATCTGCACCTCGAGGGTGGTGGACTGGATCGCGGCCGCCCCCAGCACGCTCAGGACGGCCAAGAGCATCATGGTGGCCGCCAGAGCGAAGCCCTGGCGGGACGAGGGGGGGGACGAACGGCTCCGGTGGCAGTCGAAAGGATCCATGGGCCTCCCCGGTGCCCCCGAAGTCTCCGCGTCGTGCGGCAAAGGGGAGGGCCGTCCGTGCCGGTGGGTCGTGGGGTCGTCCCACCCTACCACGGCGGGCCGGGCGCGCAACCCCCGGCGGTTTCGATCGAGCCGTCGGTTTCGTGCTATTACTAAGACCCCCGAACGTATTGCCAGGGTGCGGGGTGGGGGGCCTGGTTCCGGCCGGGCGCGAAGCCGAGCGCTGAGATCCGTCGCGCAGGCACGCGACACGGGAGTTGGTTCCATCGCCCCCCAGCCTCCCGCAGGAAAAAAGGAGAGAAGCCGTGGCGACCGACCTTTGGGAGAGGGTGTGCGATCTGTTGGAGCGGGGACGGAGCGCCTGCCTCGCCACCGTGGTGGCCTCGGAGGACGAGGACCGGGTGGGCCAGCGTCTGCTGGTGCTTCCGGACGGCGAGGTGGAGGGGACCACGGGGCTGCCGGAGCTGGACCGGCAGATCGCCCGGGCCGCGTGCGATGCGCTCGCGGATCTTCGACGGGGGTGGGTGGTGATCCCCGAGGGGCACCGCGTGTTCCTGGACATCCTGGCGCCGGAAGCCTCGGTCCTGGTGTGCGGGGCCGGTCACATCGCGGTGCCGTTGGCCGAGTTCGCTCGGGCGGTCGGCTTCGGGGTGACGGTCCTGGACGACCGGCCCGACTTCGCCCACCCCGACCGGTTCCCCGGCTGCCGTGTGATCGCCAGGGACTTCCGGGAGGCCCTGGCCGAGATGCCCCTGGGCCCCCATTGGTACGTGGTGGTGATCACGCGGGGGCACGAGCACGACGCCGAGTGCCTGGAGGCGGTGCTTCGCCGGCCCACGGCGTACGTGGGCCTGATCGGGAGCCGGCGGCGGGTGGGTTTTGTGTTGGAGATGCTGGGCCGCCAGGGGATCCCCCCGGATCGGCTGCAGGACGTGTTCACCCCGATCGGCCTGCCCATCGGGGGGGAGAGCCCGGCCGAGATCGCCCTGTCGATCGTGTCGGAGTTGGTGTGCGTGCGGCGGAAGGGGCCGGGGCAGGCCCGGCTGCTCCGCCGGGTCGTGGAGGAAGGGTCATGACCGACCGGGAGATCTTCGAGAAGGTGGTGGAACTGCGCAGCGCAGGGGTGGCGGCGTGCCTGGCCACCGTGGTGGGGGCCGGTGGGTCCACCCCCCGGGAGGTTGGGGCGAAGATGATCGTGTGCGCCGACGGCACCACCTACGGCTCGGTGGGGGGAGGATGCGGCGAGAGCCAGGTGAAGAGCGCGGCCCTTCGGGTCCTGTTGGTCACGGGACGGCCCGAGCTCGTGGAGGTGGACCTCACGGACGACCTGGGCACGCGGGGGGGCGACGTGTGCGGCGGGCGCATGTGGATCTTCGTGGAGCCGGTGCGCCGGGGGTGACCCACCACCCCTCGCCCTCACCCGGCAGGGGGCTTCTTCGGCCCCGGAAACGCGATCACCTTGGGCTTTGCCGGTGTGGGATCGGGCCGCTCCTCCGACACCGGCTCGGGGGGCTCCTCTCGGAACGCGGCCGGCTCTGGTAGCCGCTCGATCCGGATCGGGGTCCCCCCCATGGTGAAGGGCTCGCCGTCGATCTGGGACGGTTCCAGGATCCAGGTCATCTCCTGGAGCGGCACGGTGAGCACCGTGAATCGGATGCGCCTCCATCCCACCTTCACGTCGGGGAGGATCTCCTCCACCCGGCCGAAAAAGGCGGGCTTGTCTTCCACGTGCACGAGAATCACGTCGCCCGGCTGGACGCGGGTATCCATGGCTCGTCACTCCTTCGGTTCAGGGGGCGGCGGAGGAGGAATCCGGCCGGTGCGGGCCAGGGCGGCGTTCTGGAACCGGGGATGATCCGTGACCTCCTGGCCCACCCACGGCGGAAGCTCGGGGACCTCGTCGGGGGTTCGAAGCTCCACCTCGGCCGTAACGAGGCCCCGGAACGGCTCGGCGAACACGTCCACCTCCCACACGTGGCCCCCGTGCAGGACCAGGTGGCGGGTCTTTCGGATGACGGTGGTGCCTTCCACGCGCAGCTCGATGAGCGCCCTGGCCGCCTCGGCCGGGATGCTGAGGTTCACCTCCCGTCGAGCCCGAAGCCCGGGGCCCTTGACCGTGAGGACCCCCCGGTCCCCCTCCAGCCGCACCCGCACCACCGGCTCGAACCCCAGGTAGGCCTGTTCGATGCGAACGCCCCGGGGCAGGGCCGGAAGCGCCGCCGGGTTGACGAGGAACTTGCGTTCGTACTCCCATTGAATCTTCACCCCAACGCCTCCTGGGTAGGGTCGTGGGCCCGGTGCCGGGCCGAGGCCCGGTCCCTGGCGTGGGTGGCGTAGCAGTACAAGCAGCCGTGCACGCACGTGTCGTAGGCCCCGATGTCCACGGACGGGGCGCACCGGCAGGCCGCACGCTGCCCCGGGTCCTTGCGCGTGCCCGCCTCGACGCCCCACAGGCGCCGGAGCCACCGCCCGTCGATGCAGGCGCCCGGAGGGATGCCGGCGGCCTCCAGATCTTCGCAGCAGGTGCGCATCGGGATGCCGTGCCGGGCGGCGATGTCCGCGAGGTCTCGGGCGAGCTCGGCCCCGCCTTCGGTGTGCACGCGCAGACCCGCACGCCGGAACCGCCCCTCCGGGGCCCGGTAGGGGTCGTACAGGCTCAGAACGCACCGGTCCACCCGGCCGGAGAGCCGGCTGGCCAGGCGCTCGAAGTTGCGGCGGTGCCACGCCGGGCCGATGCCCAGCTCGGGGACGAACAGCACCGGATCGTAGCGCCAGGCCACCCGCTGGGCCCCCACCAGGCGGGACAGCTCCTCCAGGGCCGTGAGCGCGGCCCGCAGAGGGGGGGCGTGGGGTTCGAGCTCCGGGGGGTACCCGGTGACCGTGACCAGCCAGACCGACCGAATCCCCTTGCGCTCCCACTCCTGGAGGTCCCCGAGCAGCGGGCCGGGGGTGCGGGTCCACAGAACCAGGGCGTCCATCGTGCCGGCGGGCGGGGGCCGCAGGTCCACCGTGCGCACGAGGGAAGGCCGGAACGGGTGGACCACCCGGACCCGGCCCTGGGCCAGCCGCCGCCGGAGCCAGGCGGGGTACAGGGCTGGCACGTCGGTGCGGCGGCTGGCCGACACGATCACGGCCGCCTCCACGAAAGGAGGAGGAGCCCCACGGCGTTGACCACGAAGTGGGCCACGAGGGGGGCCAAAAGGCCTCCCGTGGCCAGCGCGGCCTGGCCCAGCACCAGCCCGGCCACGAACGCCCACACCCCCCAGGGCCACAGCCCGTCCCGCGGGACCCAGTGGGCGAGCCCGAACAGGGCTGAGGACCCCCAGAGCCCCAGATAGGGGAGGAGGATGCCCCGAAACACCAGCTCCTCGGCGAGGGCGCTCAGGGCGGCCAGCAGAACGGCGTCCACCGGGTGCAGGCCCTTTACCAGCCGGGCCAACAGGGCGTCGAGCCTTCGGCCCCACCGGGTGAATCGGGTGGCCGCCTGCCCGGCCGCGGTGAGCAAGGCGCCCAGGGCGAGGCCCCAGCCGGCCCCGGTTGAGGGGGCCGACCCGAGCAAGAGGGCGCCGTGGTGCGGCTGGCCGTAGCGCACGAGGGGTGCATGCAGGTGGGGCAGGATCAAAAGAGCCACCACCGATGCCGTGGCATAGGCAAACGCCGCCGGGGTCAAAGGGGATCTGGGGGCCACGGTGTCCACTGCGTCCACTCACGCTCAAGAGAGTCGAAGAAACGACCGAATGTACCGTTGCCCCATGCAGGGAGCAAGCCCCGGCCCGGATGATCCGTGGGAGCCCCCGCCAGACGGCTGCGGGGCCGGGAAACGAAGGAAGGTGAACCGTCCTCTGAATTCTGACCCCCGGATGGGGCCGCGCCCGGCGCTCCGGCAGGCCTCATGCCCCCGAACCGTGATACTGTGGCGCAGAGCCGCTTGAAACGCTAGGAGAAGAAAGAGGTTTTTTGCCTTCTAGCCTCCCAACCTCCTAGCGTCTCAGCGGGCCGAAGCCCCGGAGTTACTGAAAAGGCTGCCTCGGAACGCCTCGTGGGTCATCCGGGTTGTCACGAAGGACGCGTCGGGCCAGGGATGGGAGGTGTCGGGTGTTCGGATGGGTTCTGAAAGGGCGGGCGGCACGGCGACGGCGGGGACGGGCCGCGCCCGGATGCAGGGGGTGCGGCATCTGCTGCGACCTGTACGGTCACCGGTTGCGGGCCACCCGGGAAGATCTGGAGCGATGGAATCGGGAGGGCCGTGCCGACCTCCTGGCCCGGGTGGGGGAGGACCAGCGAATATGGTGCGATCCTCTCACCGGGGAGCCCTTGCCGGACTGTCCGTTCCTGGAGCGCACGGGCCCGGAAGAGGCCCGATGTCGCATCCACGAGACCAAACCCGAGGTGTGCCGCCGGTACCCGACCCCGGCCCACGGGGGCAGGTGCGTGCGCGGGGTGAAGATCGATCCGGAGCCCGAGGGCTCGACCCGTGGACCGGAGGAGCCCGAGTGACCGGCCAGCGAACGAGAGGAGGAGCCCATGGACGAGACGACATGGTTGGAGGAGACGGTTCGGGATCTGGGGGCCGACCGGGTGGGGGTGGCGGATCTGGCGGCGGCCGGGGGGCTTGAGACACAGCCCCGCGACCTGCTGGAGCCCTATCCCCGGGCGGTGGTCTACGCCGTCAGGCTCCCCGGCGCCGCCGTGGAGACCTGCCGGCACGGGCCGACGCCCGAGTACGCCCACTGCTATCGCGTGGCCAACGAGGAGCTGGACCGGATCGGGTTCGCCGTGGCCCGGGCCTTGGAACGCAGGGGGCACCGGGCGCTCCCCCTGCCGGCCTCCCAGCTGCTGGACCGGGAGCGGCTCGTCGGCCATGTGTCCTACAAGGCGCTGGCGCGGCTCGCGGGGCTGGGGTGGCAGGGGAAGAGTTTGCTGTTGGTGACCCCCGAGTTCGGCCCACGGGTGCGGCTGGGCGCGGTGCTCACCGACGCCCCGCTTCCGGCGGGTCGGCCCGTGCCCAACCGCTGCGGCTCATGCACGGCGTGCGCCGACGCCTGCCCGGTGGGGGCGATCCGGGGGGTGGGGACCGAGGCCCACTACCGAAGCCGGGAGGAGGCCGTGGAGTTGTCCCGGTGCGCGGAGGCCTGCTTCGGGTTCGCCGGGCGGCCCCACATCGAGAAGCCCATCTGCGGCGTGTGCGTGAGGGCCTGCCCCTGGGGGCAGAAACGAGAGACGAGAAGCTAGACGACTAGAGTCATGTTTCGGAAATTCCGTTGCTTTCCCATGCGGTGGGGCTGGGGGCCCCTCCTTCGCTGAACGGCCTCGCAGGGGCCGCCTCGGCGCGGTCCGCCCCCCCCAAAGACCCACCGTTTGCCCGCCGGTGCGAAAAAAATGGCCGAGGCACGGGAAAGGAGGGAAACCGTGCCCCGGCTAGAGGGGTTCGCGTCGGGTTGGGTCAGTCAGGTTCCGACGCTTTGAGTTTTTATTCGGCCGAGGGGGAGCGAAACTTTAGGCCGAAACCGAACTTTTTTTCGGAGAGGATGGGCGGCATGGACCGGGATGGCATCGGCGTTGCAGAGGAGACCCCCGAGACCCCGACCCGGTGGAGAAGTGCCCGTGTGGCCCGGCGAGGACGGCCGCGCCATCCCCCGGCGTGTTTTCACTGGGTTACCCCTGCTTGACCCCTTTTGACACACGGTTATAGAGTGCTCGGGCGGGGTTTTGGCGCAGGTCGTGGAAACGAGGCAAAAACGCCACATGAGGGAATCCTCCCTTCCCAAAATCGGGAAAATCCTTCCTCCATCCGAATGGAACCGGTTCGCGCAGACCTTCGGCAAGGTGACAGGGTTGCGGTTGTCCCTGGCGGCCGCGCCAGGGGGAATCGTGGCCGGCAGCCTGGAGGAGCTTGGGCTGCCGGGGCCCGAGGCACCGGAGGACCCGGCGCAATGGCCGCCGTTTCTCCGGAAGATCGTGAAACAGGCCCACGCGGGGGACGAGATCGTCCTGTTCCGGGACCCCTCCGGTCGGCTGGTGTTTGCGGGGCCGGTGACGAAGTCCTCGCGCCCGCCGACCCTCACCCTCCTGGGAAGTCCGGCCGACGAGGGGAAGACCGAGCCCCGCCGGTTGCAGGAGTGGGGCACGCTGGCCCGGCTGTGCCTGGCGGCCTTGGTGCGCGGGCATGCGGAGCGCATGGAGGCCGAGCGGGATCGCGTTCGGGCGGTCACCCTGTTCGACCTTCTGCCCGACCTGGTCCAGGCGGGGAGCGTGCTCGAGGTGTGGGGGCTCGCCCTCAGCACCCTGGGGGTCCTGTTTGAGGTGGAGAACGCGGCCGTGTTGGTCCGGGACCCCGGCGCGGAGCGCCTGCGGGTTCAGACGGCCACCGGCCCCTTGGAAAAGGCCCTGCTCACGTGGTCCGCGCCCGTGGAGGGGCCGGGTGGGTCCGAATGGCTGGGGCGGCGGCCGGTTCGGATCGACGATCCCCATGAGCTCACCCGGTTGGGGTTGCCCGAGGCGGTGGAGCGCCTCACGCTGTTCCCGGTGGGAACCGGAGACCAACCCACCGTGGCCCTGGCGGTGGTGAACCGGGATCTGGACGGGGAGGAGTGGTCGCTCCTGCGGGGGTTCGGGGTCCAGCTGGGAATCGTGCTGGAGAACCGCCGTCTGCGCGAGGACGCCCAGCGCCGGCACGAGCAGGTGGCGGCCGTGCGGAGCCTGTCCCAGCGGTTTCTCGGAAGCCTCGACCCCGGGGAGCTGTTCCGGGTGATCCTGGACGAGGCCCGCAAGCTCACCGGCGCGCGCAAGGGCAGCCTGATGGTTCCCGAGGAGGACGACGGGGCGTTGCGGGTGCGGGCCGCGGTGGGCATGGCGGAAAAGGTGGCCGGCCGCCTCAAGGTGAGGCCGGGGGAGGGCATCGCGGGCCGCGTGTTCACGACGGGGGAGCCGATCATCGTACACGACATCGAACTGGACCCGAGGTTTCGGCGCAAGAACCGGCCCCGGTTCGATACCCGCAGTTTTTTGAGCCTTCCCATCCGCCGGAACGGCAGCACCGTGGGAGTGCTGAACCTGGCGGACAAGGCCACGGGCGAGCCGTTCTCCCCGCAGGACCTGGACGTTCTCGAGACCGTGATGGCCCAGGCCACCCTGGCCATCGAACGCTCCACTTACTGGGCGCAGTCCCGGGAGCTGCGCCGGATCTCCATCACCGACGGCCTGACCGGGCTGTTGAACCGCCGGTACTTCCAGGAGCGCCTGGCCCAGGAGCTGGATCGGGCC